>VGVT01000007.1 GCA_016873935.1 Betaproteobacteria bacterium
TGTTCCAGTTCGGCGTTGCGTTGCTCCAGGCGGGTCAGGCGCTCCTGCATCTGCTTGAGCAGAGCGGCGACGTCGGCCGCTTCGCTGGCGAATGCCGGGGGGGCGGCCAGGGCAAGCATCAGGGGCAGTACGCGCGGCGGAGGCGGGGCGCGAAATCCACGGGGTGCGGCGGCGGGCATGGACGACTCCCTTCGGTCAACACCGAATTCAAACCTCGGCAGCCACGTTGTCGAAATGCAGGACGGCGTGATCACGATGGCGCGGGCACGCGGATGGAAGGAGGAGATCGCCAGGAATACCGCGCCGACGGTCCGGCTCCGGAGGAGCCCATCACGCGTCAGGCCGTCACCAGGATTTGTACGGCAGGAATTTGCCACTGATGGTGACCAGTACCCGGTCACCCTTGGGATCCTCCTGCTTGTCGATGTTCATGGTGAAGTCGATCGCGCTCATGATGCCATCGCCGAATTTCTCGTGGATCAGCTCCTTGATGGTCTCGCCGTAGACACTGACCATTTCGTACCAGCGATAGATCACCGGATCGGTCGGGATGGCCTTGTCCCAGGATTTGTGCGGGAAGCGCTGCAACGCGGCGGAAACCTCCTTGCCCAGACCGAGTGCCTTGGCGACCGCGTCCGCGCTTTTCTTATCCAGATGGTTCATGCCCAGGCACGCGGAACAGGTGAACTCGGGAGAGCGGCCCGATGCCTTGGCAATGGCGGCCCAGGTCAGGCCCTTCTCGATCTTCGCGGAGAGAATGGCTTCCCTCATTTCTACTTTGTCCATCGTGATTCCCCTTGGGTGGCTAGTGCCGCGACGGTTCTTGCGTGCCCGCGGTCGTCGGCGCGATTCGGCGTGAAACCGCCGGACTGATCCGGCCTTCTTACGTCTCCGGCGGTCCGGCCGCCGGAGACACGGCCGGTATCAGGCCTCCGCCGAGTACAGGCGGGAATGGAAGAGACGGCTGTCCTTGAACCGATGCAGCGTCTTGGCGGCGGCCAGGATCGCCATGTCCAGCACGGGTTCGATGAGGATCACGGTCAGGTAGGCGGCGCCGAAGGCACTGATCTGCACGATGTTGTCCAGAGCGAAGCCGTTGCCGTACAGAGCCCAGAAAGCCACCCAGACGACGACTCCGCCCTGGAAGGCGGTGGAGAGCGCGAAGGCCTGGCCATAGCTGACATCCTTGTAGGCGGTGTTGGCGGGGATCACGCGCCTGGCGACGGTGGCGACCACCAGCAGGGGCACCAGCAGCGTGGTCACGTTCATCCCGTACTGGGGCAGATCGGCGGGCGCGAACAACAGCCCCTGGGTCAACAGGCCCAGGGCCAGGCCCAGCGCGGCCGGCGCGGCGCCGAACATGAGGAAGAGCGTGGCGCCGAGTATCAGGTGCACCTCGGACACGCCAACCGGATAGTGGGGGAAGACCTGGAAGAAGCACAGCACGAGCGCCGTGGTGATCGCGCCGCGAATGGCCAGGGGCGCGATACCGTCATGTTTCATGGTGTCGTAGGCAAGTTTGGCGGCATAACCGACCGCCCCGGTGGCCGTAACATAGCTCAGCGCCAATTTCGCGCCATCCACCACGCCAGGTTCAATGTGCATGTGAGTCTCCTTTGATCAATCGGCCATCATGAACAGTCGACGCCGCAATACCGCGCGCCACGACTCTTGATTAACGGTGAGAGGTGCTTATCATGCCCGTCCGAGGTCCTTGCATCGCGGGATGGCGCCTCTTGTCACTGTTGCTAGGAACTATGTGTCATGAATCCCTGTATATCCAAGACTAAATTCCGATGGGCTCTATAGGGGTTGGCTATGGACCGCAACGTCATCTTCCCGCGATCGCTGCGCTACCTCATTGCTGTAGCCGAGCACCATAGCTTCACCCGCGCCGCCGAGGTTTTGTTTGTCTCCCAGCCCACGTTGTCGCAACAGATCAAGCAACTGGAGGACCTGCTCGACGTGCAGTTGCTGGACCGCACGGGCCGCACCGTACGCCTGACCGCGGCGGGCGAGGTCTATCTGCATCACGCGCGCCGCGCGCTCGACGAACTGGGCCTCGCCGCCCGCGCGATCCATGAACTACAGGACTTGAGCCGGGGCTCCCTGCGCCTGGGCATGACTCCCATCACCGACTACCTGGCCACGCCGCTGCTCAACCAATTCATCGCGCGCTATCCGGGCATCAGCATGAACACCCTGGAGATGCCCCAGGACGATATCGTCACCGCGCTGGTCGAGGACCGGGTCGACATCGGGATCGCCTTCAACAGCACGCTTTCGACCGAGGCGAGTTCCGAAGAGATCGACAGCCACATCCTGTTCGTGGAAACACTGTGCCTCGCCGTCGGCGATGGCCATCCGCTCGCGCAGGAACCCGGCCCGTTGAGCAAACATGCGCTCGAACAGGTACCGCTCGTGATGCTCAACAACAACTACGCGCTGCGTCGGCACATCGACCTGTTCTGCCACGATCATTGCATTTCACCCCTCATCTCGATGGAAGCGACCTCGCTGAGCGTCATCATCGAGATCGTCCGTCTCGGCAGGCTGGCCACCCTGCTCCCGGACACGATCGCCTGCTCCCAACCCGGTCTCTATCCCATCTCCCTGCTGCCGGAATTACCGCGCCACACCATCAGCCTGATCTGCCGCAAGGGCGCGCACAAGAGTCCCGCCTGCCAGGCTTTCGCGGAATTGGCCGCGGAGTGGACGTCGGTGCGATGCAAGGTCAAGCGGGGCCATCGGATACGCCCCTGCCCACTCTCGGACGTATGCACCGAGATGGAATGCACGTCCGCCTGCGAGGCCAAGGGGACCGCCGATTTTTCCGATTCGCCACCGCAAACGGAGGACGGCCCGCCCGCACTCCCCGGCGAGCCTTCCAGCGATGCGCAAGGCCAACTGGAACGGGACCAGCAAGGTGCCGCCTGATTTCACGCCGGCGGCTCAACCCCGGACGCGCGAGCGCGTAAACGCCGCAGCGCCCGCATGAACACCTCGGGATCATCCTGCGAGCGAGCCAGGACCAGAGCCCCCTGGATGCCGGCGACGATGTCCTCCGCCCGATCATGCGCCCGCCCAGTGTCGACGCCGCTCCGCTCCAGCGTGGAAGCGAGCGCCCGCGTCCAGGCGGCGAAGTAGGACCGCACTTCCTCCGCATAATGGTCCCGCGTGTCGTCCAGGGCGAAGATGCCGACCAGACACACCCGACGGCCGGAATGGAAGAAACGGTCCACGGCCTCGAACATCCGTGCGACGGCTTCGTCGGGCGGGTCGACTTCCCGGAGCGGGGCGAACACCTCGGTTTCGAACCAGGCCGCCACATCGTCCAGGACCGCCTTCGCCATGCCTTCCTTGCCGTCGGGAAAGTGGTGATACAGGCTGCCCTTGCCCAAGCCGGTCCGCTTGGTGATCTCGGACAGGCTGGCGCCGGCGAAGCCACGCTCGCGGAACAACTCGCCAAGCAGGGGGATGACGTCGCTTCTTTCGAGAACCTTGCGGACCATGGTCGAGGGGATGCGTGGCGTAGGGGCGTGGTGGCCGTGATGATATCCGCCCGCGCCGGGCCATGGGCCGCTTCTCCCTCTGCCATGGCGGCTGCGCGGTCTACAGTCCCATCTCCGTCAAACCGGGATGTTGTTCAGGCCTGGGGCCGGATGGCCAGACGAACTTGCGCTCTTCGGGGGCGATCTGGATATCGTTGATGCTGGCTTCGCGCCGCCGCATGAGGCCATGCGCGTCGAATTCCCAGAGCTCGTTGCCATGCGAGCGATACCAGTTTCCGGAGTCGTCGTGCCATTCATACTTGAAGCGGACCGCGAGGCGGTTTTCATCAAAGCACCAAAGCTCCTTGATCAAGCGGTAATCCAGTTCCCGATTCCATTTACGCTTGAGGAAGGCCACGATAGCATCGCGTCCGGCAAGGAACTCCGCGCGGTTGCGCCAGACGCTGTCGATGCTGTAGGCCAAGGCCACCTGCTCGGGGTCGCGCGTATTCCATGCATTCTCGGCCATGCGGACTTTCCGCGTCGCGGTATCCAGGGTGAACGGCGGTAGTGGGGGGCGTTCCGACATGATGGCATCTCCTTTTTTGTACCATACGGTATTAAATGTACCACTCGGTACATTTATCGCAAGCGTGTCCTTAACCACCGACCCTGACCGCGATCCGGATACCGCCGCCGCGCCGAGGTCCGCCCCGCTGGGCTTCACCACCCGACGGCGCGGATGGCTTGTGGTGACGCGGTCTTCTTCTCGCATCGGTATCCCGCAATGAAATTCCCGGTCTGGGTCCTTTCGTTCCTGTTGTCATTCGGCGCCGTCGCCGCCGAGGTCGAGGTGGCGGTGATCCCCCTGCACAACCGGCCGGTCTCGGAAGTCCTGCCCATGCTGCGTCCGCACCTGGAGCCGGACGGCGGCATCAGCGGCATCGGCAACCAGTTGGTCATCAGCGCTCCGCCCGCCACCCTGGCGCGGTTGCGCGGCATCCTCGCGGAGATCGACCGGCCGCCCCGCCAGCTCGTCATCAGCGTGCGCCAGGAGGGGGCGGAGGAAGCCGCGGCCGGCGGCGCCGGCGTTTCCGGGCGCGTGGGATCGGATGGCGTGCGCGTGACCGTGCCGCCGACGCCTTCGCCACCGGGTGTCGAGGTGCGCGCCTCGTCCGGCGACGACACGTTGCGGGCGCGCGCCTGGAGCAGCCGCGATCTGCGCGAGAACCGCGCCATGCAGCAGGTGCGCGTGCTGGAGGGCGGCAGCGCGCACATCTCGATGGGCGTTTCCTACCCGCTGCCCTTGCGCCAGGTCTTCCTGACCCCCACCGGCGTGGTCACCGGCGACGCCGTGGTGTTTCGCAATCTGGAAACCGGTTTCCGGGTCAGTCCCACCCTGTCGGGCGATACCGTCACCCTGGACATCAGTCCGCGCCAGGAAGAACTGCTGCCCGGCAGCGGCGGCCTGGCGCGCGTGCGGCAGCTTTCCACGCGAGTCAGCGGCCGGCTTGGCGAATGGATCCCCCTGGGCGGCGACAATCTCGCCGAGCAGTCGCGCCGCTCCGGCTACACCAGCCAATCCACCCGCGACCTGCGGCGTGACGGCCGCATCCTCCTCAAGGTGGAGGAAGCGCGTTGAACCCGGGTTGCAACGAACAGGATGCACGATGAGTAAAGCCAGGAAGAAGACCGCCCCGCGCGGCGCCGCGCAGCCTCCGCGCAATGGCGCCGGCGGCGGGCGGGCGGCCCCGCCCCTGGCGCCGGACTGGCTGATCATCGGCCTCGCCGCCGCCGGCATGCTGGTCACCGCCTACCTCAGCTTCCTCGCCTGGAGCGGTGGCCCGGCCGCCCTCTGTACCGAGGGCGGTGGCTGCGACATCGTGCGGCAAAGCCGCTGGTCGCGCTTCCTGGGCCTGCCGGTGGCGTTCTGGGGCTTCCTGGTCTATGCCCTGCTCGCCCTCATGGCCTGGCGCATGCCGGCGCGGTTGAAGCGCTGGCGCTGGATGTCGACGCTGGCGCTGGTCGGCGTGGCGGTCAGCCTCTATCTGCAAAGCGTCGCCCTGATCGCCCTCGATGCCGTCTGCCCGTGGTGCCTGGCCTCCTTCGCCGTCATCAGCGCCATCTTCGGCGTCCTCGTCGCGCGGCCGCACGCGGCGGCGCCGGGCATGCCCTGGACGCACTGGTGGGCGCGCGGCGCGGGCATCGCCGCCGTCGTGCTGGCCACCCTGCACCTCGGCTACAACGGCCTGCCAGGCCGCCCCGACGACGCCCGCCTGAGCGCCCTGGCCGACCATCTGCGGGCCAGCGGCGCCCAGTACTACGGCGCCTGGTGGTGCACCAGCTGCCAGGAGCAGAAGCGCGCCTTCGGCGCGGCGGGCGAGCGCCTGCCCTTCGTCGAATGCGTGCCCAACGGACGCGGCACCCCCATGCTCGCGCGCTGCCAGACACAAGGCATCGAAACCTTCCCGACCTGGATCATCGGCGGCAGCCGCCATACCGGGCTGCTGACGCCACGCGAGCTGGCGCGGCATTCCGGCTTCGACTGGCACTGAGCCTTCCCGCTCAGCGCGGTGTCGGGCGCGCCGGAGCGTCCGGCTGCCGGTGCTCGCGGCAGATATGCCGGCTGTCGTCCTCGGACAGCGCCTCGCCGGTCAATCCACACTCGTGTTCCGCCTCGCCGGCGCGGAAATGCGCGCAATCCCGGCATACACCGAAGGTCCTGCCGGCGCGTGATTGCTGCCAGCCGGCCAACAGCCGCGCCAGCACCGCTTCCGCCGCGTCGCGCTGGGCTTGTGGCAGCCCTTCGATGGCCTCGGACCAGGCGCGGTCGCTGGCATCGTCCAGCAGATCGCGTCCCGCTTCCGAGAGGAACAGGCGCACCACGCGGCGATCCGCGGCGTCCGCCGCGCGCGCGATCCAGCCATGGCTTTCAATGAGCTTCAGGGTCTGCGAGACGGTGCCCTTGGTGAGCGCCAGATACTCCGCCACCGCCTGCGGCGTGTTGCTGTAGCGGTTGGCGTCGCGCAGATAACAGAGGATCGCCCATTGCACCGGCAACAGGCCGGCGGCCAGCGCCATGCCGCGCTGCTCGCTCTGCAGGGCGCGGGCGAGACTGGTGATGAGGGCATGCAATCGCGGGGTTTGCATGGCGGAATGGTATCGAAACAAAACTTATTGGACAAACGAAATCACCTGTCCGATACTACGGTTTCGATTCGATACTTCATGACGGAGTCAATCCGCCGCTCGGGTCGATGCCCACTGTCCATTCATTCAGGAGATCGCCATGCATCCACGCCGATTAATCACCCTCTGCCTGCTCAGCCTCGCCCCCATGCTCGCAGGCGCCGCCGAGGTGCCCTACCCCGACGGCTTCCGCAATTGGCAGCACGTCAAATCCATGATTCTCAAGCCCGGCCACCCGCTCTACGAGGCGGTGGGTGGCATGCACCACATCTACGGCAACAAGAAGGCCATTCAGGGCTACCAGGCCAACCGCTTCGCCGACGGCTCGGTCATCGTCTTCGACCTGTTCGAGGCCGTCGACAAGGACAACGCCATTTCCGAAGGCGCGCGCAAGGCCGTGGTGGTCATGGCCAGGGACCGCGCGAAATTCAAGGCGACCGACGGCTGGGGCTATCAGGTCTTCGATGCGAAAACCCGCAAGGGATCGCTCGACGGCAAAGGCCAGGCCGACTGCCATGCCTGCCACATGTCGCAGAAGGCGCAGGATTTCGTGTTCAGCCGCCTGCGTGACTGAAGTGCGAAACGGGCCGGCCGGCGGCGAACCGGCGGCCCGCGCGTCGGGTCAGCAAAGCGCGCAGGACTCCACCGGCAGGCCGCGCCGCAGCCAGCCCGGCCCCGCCACGCTGCCGCGCATGCCTTCCTTGACGTTGTAGACGCGGGTGAAACCCTGGCTTTGCAAATACTTCTGGGCATGCGTGGTGCGGTTGCCGGTACGGCAGATGAGGGCGATGGGGGCGTTTTTGTCGCCACCGACCTCGCGCAGGATGTACTGCGTCAGCGCATCGGGGCCGCGGTAGAAGTCGACGCGCCCGGCACCCGGCACGATGCCGGTTTCGCGCCATTCCGCCGGCGTGCGGATGTCGAAGACGCGAATGCTTCCGGCCTGCGCGGCGTCCAGGGTCTCCGGCGCGGAAAGATCGGGGGCGGCGTGTGAAAGGCCGCAAATACAGCTCAGGGCTATCCAGGCAAGTGGTTTCATGGTGAGTACGTACATCAGCAAGGTTGAAAAAACATCATGGCATCGCGCCCAGGCACGCGCCGAATTGGTTGAGTGCCGTCGCGCGTCCGGGTTCCCCGTCCACCGCGACGCCACACGGGATCAAGCCGCGCGCGCGGGATTTCGGGTCGTCTTCGCGATTCTGGATTCCAGCAGGTCCAGGCCAAGAACGATATCGTCGCCGAGGGGCACGAGTTTGTCGCGCAACAGGGCATCGCGCTCGCGCACCGAAAAATGGCTGCCCACGCACACCGGCACGCGCACCTCGGCGGCCAGCCAGACCAGATCCGCCAGCACCTGCCCGGCATCCGGCGGCTCGCGCCCAGCCAGCACGATGCCCAGCGCGTAACTGCGCGCCGCCACTTCGGCGAGCTGGCGAATGGGCAGGTTGGCACCCAGGTATACCACCCGGTAGCCACGATGCAGCGCGCCCAAGGCGAACAGCAACAGACCGATCTCGTGCGACTCGCCGGGCAGGCAGGCAAGGATCAGCGGCCGGCCCTTCGGCAATCCGGAGGTATGGTGCAGGCGCGCGCCCAGCTTGTTGCGCAGCCAGGCGCTGAAGAAATGTTCCTCGGCGATGCCCGAGGGCCGGCTGTCCCAGCGTGCGCCCAGCCGCTCCAGCACGGGAATGAGCAGCCGCCGGGTGAGCAGATCGATGGGATAGACCGCGCAGGCCTCGTTGTAGAGGGCATCCAGGCGCTCGCTGCTGAAATCCTCCAAGGCGCGCAGGGTGTCCTCCAGATAGCCCTGCCAGGCGATGAACTCCTCGCCTACCACGGCGCGCGGCGGCGTCTGCATGGGCGCGGCCGGCGGTCCGGAAGGCGCATCCGAAGCCAGCAGGCCGGCGATTTCGCTCAGGTTCAAACCCTGGGCAACCAGTTCCCGCACCCGCCGCACGCGCAGCACCTCGGCCTGGCCGTAGAGGCGGTGCCCCGACTCCGCGCGATGCGGCCGCAACAGGCCGTGCCGGTTCTCCCAGGCACGCAGGGTGGAGGCATTCACGCCGGTGCGCTGGACCAGTTCGCGAATGGGAAACAGGGTTTGCTCGGCATGCTTCGGCATGAAAATATTATACACGCTACTTGCACATGTATAAGATTCATGTACAATTAATTCACCCAGCCCCGCTGCATTTTCTTCACAGTCCTGTGACCTGCCGACACCGGAAGGCTTAACGCTCAATGACAACTTGCGGACCGTTACATTAGTTATTGCTTATTTTCTAACCCTGACAGGAGAACCACCATGTACAAACTCGCCGCCCTCGCCCTCGTCACCACCAGCCTGCTTTCCACCGCCGCCCTGGCCGCCGGCGACCCGGTCGTCGGCAAGCAGAAGGCCACCGCCTGTATCGCCTGCCACGGCAGCGAAAGCTACCCCGGCATCTTCTATACGCTGCAACTGGCCGGCCGCAACGCCGACAAGCTGGAAATCAAGACCATGAAGTACAAGACCGGGAAAATCCTGCATCCCATGATGAACATGGCGGTGGCCTTCTTCGACGAGAAGGAAATCCGCGACATCTCCGCCTATTACCAGTCCCTCGGCAAGCCCGCCTTCACCTCGCCGCTGATCAAGATCAAGACCGACGCGGACGACGAGCAGGCCGCCGCCCCGATGTTCATGCCCTACGGCTACGCTCCTACCCCCGCCAGGTAATACCGCCGCGCCGGCTCCACGCCGGCGTCCGTTTCCGGGGCGCCTGCCTCCGCCAGAGCATGTGGCGATGGGCAGGCGCTTTTCTTTTGTGCACGCTCACTCACCGCAGTATCACGATGACCATGCCGGCCTCCCTCGCAACGCCACTCCAGTCCATGAACAGGCGGCGTTGAGGCATCTTCCGATACCTGGAACGTGACGCCTGGAACTGATCAAGATCAATGTCAGGGTGGCTTCGGTTCAAGCCCGGCGCGGATCGGCCGATATGTATTAGCCACGCCCCAGGGAGACTCCCCATGCAACCGTCCACCACCCACCACACCCCCGCAACCTCTTTTCAGGAGCACCGCAAGCGGCCCGACCTGCGGGCGTTGTTCGAAAAGACCATTCCCCGGCTGGAACCCTTCTTCAGCAACAGGGAGAACCTCAACGGCAACCCCACGGAATATTGGGCGGCGAAGCTGGTCCGTGATCTGCATCCGGAACTCAGCGAGCAGGATGCCCACATGCTGGTGGGCGCCGCCGCCCGCTATTTCCGCGAGCGGACTGCCGCCGTCAGCGCCTAGCAGCGCCGTCGGTAAGTGACGAAGTCGTAGCCGAGCCCGTCCGGGTTCACGCGGCGGTCGCGCGCCGTCTCTTCCCATGCATCGCGGTCGAAGGCCGGAAACCAGGCATCTCCGGCGTAATCGGCCTGGATTTCCGTGAGGTACAGCCGGTCGGCCCTGGGCAGCACCTGGGCGTACAGCTCGGCGCCGCCGACGAAGAAGATCTCCGGTTCGCCGGCGCATGCGGCGATGGCCGCATCGATGGAGGTGGCGGTCAGGCAACCCTCCACGCGGTAGCCGGAATCGCGGGTGACGATGACCGTGGTGCGGCCCGGCAGCGGCTTGCCGATCGACTCGAAGGTCTTGCGCCCCATGATGATGGGATGCCCCATGGTCAGCGCCTTGAAGTGCTTGAGGTCCTCCGGCAGGCGCCAGGGTAGCGTGTTGTTGACTCCGATGACGCGGTTACGCGCCATGGCGGCGATGACGGAGAGGATGGGGGCGGCACGGTCGGGCATGGAATCTTGCAGGGCGGACGGGTGGGCCAAGGGTATTGCAGAGGGCGCGAGCTTGGGAAGCGGCGTGACCCGATACCGGCGTCGTCAATTCGGCCGCGCCTTTACCCGCGTGCCCTCGGTGATCTTCTCGTCGGGATGGGCGATGACGCGGTCGCCGGCCTTGAGACCACCGACGATCTGCGTGCGCAGGCCGGTGCGCTGGCCGACCTGAACCTCGCGCAGGCGGGCGCGGCCGTGTTCCTCGGCGTACAGCGCCCAGCCTTCACCCTTGCGGAACAGAGCGCTGGTCGGAGCCAGCAGCAGGTCGTCGCCTTCCCACAGCACGAAGGCGGCCTCGACCCGGTAGCCGTCACCCAGGCTGTTCCAGTCCGCGGCGGGGGAGACGATGTCCACCAGCACGCGCACCCGCTGTTCCTCCACGCCCAAGGCGGAGACCTTGGTGAAGCCGGCGGGCTCCACCACCCGCACCCGACCTTCCAATGTGCCGGGGCCGCCCCAGCGGTCCAGCAGCACCTTGGCCCCCGGCCGGATCTTCACGGCGGCGGTGGAGAGCACTTCCACCAGCACTTCCAGGCTGGCCGGGTTGCCGATTTCGATGAGGGGCTGGCCCGGCTGCACGACGCCCTCGCTTTCGTGCGGCACGGCCAGCACGCGGCCGGCCACTGGCGCCGTCACCGCCAGGGTGGCCGGCGATCCGGCGCCGGCGGGCGCGGTGGCTTCGGTGAGGGCGGCGCGGGCCACGGTGACCTCGTGCCGGGCCACCTGTATGTGGTAGTCGGCCGCCTGGCGGCTGGCCTGGGCGGACTGCAGGCGGCTGCGGGCCTGGTCCACGGCGGCCTGGGAGACGAAGTTGGCCTGCCCCAGGGATTCGGCGCGGGCCAGTTCCTGCTCGGCCAGGCGCGCCTCGGCGGCGGCGGCGCGGGCACTTTCCTGGGCGGCCAGCAGGGCGGCCTGGGTTGCCTGCACGCGCGCCTGGGCTTGGGCGCGCCCGCGCGGGTCGAGGCTGGCGGCGCGGGCGGGCTCGATGAAGGCCACCGCCTGGCCGGCGGCGACCGCGTCCCCCACCTTCAGGGTGATGCGGCGCGACTGGCCGGCCACCGGCGCGGCCACGACGTAGCGCTCGCGCACACGGGTGCGGCCCTCCTCCTCCACCGTCACCGCCAGGTGGCCCTGGCTTGCCTCGATCAGCTCGACCGGCACGGGCCGGGGCATGAAGCCGTAGCCGATGCCCGCCGCCAGGATCAGGGCGACGATCAGGTAGCCGATACGCGCACGCCAGTTCATGTCACTCATTCCCTCGTCTTCAACACGCCCACCAGATCCAGCCGACCCAGTTGGCGCCACACCAGCAGACCGGAGATGACGGCGGAGACCGTCACCACCAGCGCGCTCAGGGCGAAATTGTAGGGCTCCAGTACCAGCGGCAGGCGATAGAGATCGGATTCGAAGACCACCACCAGGATGCCGCACAGGCCGACGCCCACCAGGAAGCCCAGGGGAATCGCGGCCAGGGTCAGCACCGCCAGTTCGCCCAGCAGGATGTAGGCGATCTCGCCGTGGGTGAAGCCCAGCACGCGCAGGCTGGCGAGTTCCCGTCCCCGCTCGGAGAGGGCGATGCGGGCCGAGTTGTAGACCACGCCAAAGGCGATGGTGGCGGCCAGCAGGGTGGCCACCATGTTGAAGAACAGCACGAACTCGCCGAGGGTGTCGTAGAAGCTGCGGATGGCGGCGGCGTGCGCCACCATGCCCAGCACGCGCGGCCGTGCGTGCAGCCGGGCGTAGAGGTCGGCGGCGGCATCCGGCGCGTGGCCGATGTAGGCGCCGGACACCACGTGGCCCTCGCGCAGCAAGGCGTTTAGATCGTCCTGGCGCATGTAGGCGGAGACCCCCAGATACTGCTTGGTGATGCCCAGCACCGGCACTTGCAGCACCTGGCGGCGGCCTTCCAGCACTTCCACGGTGAGCAGGTCGCCGGGCTTCACGCGCAGGATGTTGTTCGCCAGATGGTCGGTGAGCACGATGCCGCCGGGCGGCACCTGGACGGGCCGCAGATTGCGGTCCAGCGAACGGTGCAGGATGCCGTCCGGCTGGATGCCATAGACCGCCGAGCGGTAGTGGTACTGGCCGAAGCGCAGGTTCGCCGCCACGTCGCGGAATCCCTCCACGTGGCGCACGCCGGGCAACTGGGCCAGCTCGAAGAGGGCGCGGCCGCTGGTCGACTCGATGAAACCCACCGCCAGATCTTCGCGCGCCGCCTGACGGAACTGGATGTCCACCATGAAATCGATGGCGCCACGCTGGTAGTTGCCCACCATCATGAGGCCGCCGGCGCAGGCGATGCCGAACACGGTGAGCAGCGATTTCAGCGGCCGCCGCTCGATGTGGCGCAGGATCATGCGCGTCGGCTGGCTCAGCAGCCGTTGCAGGCCCAGCCGCTCGAGCAGGGTGGCACGATAGACCACGGGCGTTTCCGGACGCATGCCTTCCGCCGGCGGCAGGCGCACCGCCCGACCCACCGCCACCAGCGTGCCGCTGGCCGCCGCCAGTCCCGCCACCCCGAGGGCGATGGCGATGACGCCCGGATTCAGCACGTAATGCAAGTAGGGGAAGCGGTACAACTCCATGTAGACGCCGGCCAGCCCCTGGCCGAACCAGGCCCCCAGCGCGACGCCGCCGGCGACGCCGAGAAAGGCCACCGTCAGCACCAGCTTGAGGTAATGCCAGCCGATGGCCAGCGGCCGGTAGCCGAAGGCCTTGAGGACGGCGATCTGCTCGCGCTGGGTGGCGATGAGCCGGGCCACCACCACGTTCAGCAGGAAGGCCGCCACCCCCAGGAAGATGGAGGGAAACACCGTGGCGGTGGTCTGCAACTGCTTCAGCTCCTCCGACAGGAATCGGTTGGAGAACTGGTCCTTGCGGGCGAAGGCGCCGATGCCGCCGTAGCGGGCCAGCAGGCCGTCCAGACGGTCGATCACCGCCTGCGCCTCGGCCCCCGGCGTCAGCGTCAGGCTGACGTTGTTGAAGGCGCCGTCCATGTCATAGGCGGCGGCCAGGGCGTTGCGGCCCATCCACAGCACGCCGTAGCGCTTGAAGTCGGGAAACATCGCCCCCGGCGCGATCTGGTAGACGTATTCCGGCGACAGCGCCACGCCCACCAGGGTCAAGGCCTTGCGCTTGCCGTGAATGACCGCGTGGATGCGGTCGCCGGGATGCAGCCCGTGCGCGTCGGCGAAGGTGTCGCTGACGATCACCTCGTCGCCGCTGTAGGGCGTCAGCCAGCGGCCGCGCTTGAGGTGCAGGGTGTTGAGCAGGGGCTGGCCGGTGTCGGGCAGGGAAGACAGCACGCCGGTGACCGGATCGGTGAAACCCGCCACCTCCAGCTTCACCACCGCCACCACCCGCGTCTCAATGCGCTCCACGCCGGGGGTTTCGGCGAGCCGCGCGGCAACCGCTTCCGGCGCCCGCGTCAGGCGGGTGAACACCTCGGCGAAGCGGTAATCCCGGTAGAACAGGTCGCGGCTGGCCACCAGGGAATCGTAGGTGGACAGGGACATGACCAGGGTCGCCACGCCCCCCGCGATCACCGCCGCGATGGCCAGCGCCTGGCCGCGCATGTGCCAGAGGTCGCGCAGGAGCTTGAGGTTGAGGGCGGTCATGCGTATCACCAGCTCAACTCGCACGCCGCCTTCTTCACCGCATTGCGCCGCTCCTCGACGATATGCCCGTCGGAAAGCCGGATCACCCGATCGGCCATGTCGGCGATGCCGGCGTTGTGGGTGATCAGCACGGTGAGCGTGCCCAGTTCCCGGTTCACCTTCTCCAGGGCTTCCAGCACGACGATGCCGGTGGCGGAATCCAGCGCGCCGGTGGGCTCGTCGCAGAGCAGCACGGCGGGATTCTTGGCGATGGCGCGGGCGATGGCCACGCGCTGTTGCTCGCCGCCGGAAAGTTGGGCCGGGAAGTGATCCAGGCGCTCACCCAAGCCCACCAGACGCAGGGCTTCCTCGGGCCGCATCGGGGATTTCGAGATTTCGGTGACCGCCGAAACGTTCTCGCGGGCGGTCAGGCTGGGGATCAGGTTGTAGAACTGGAAGACGAAACCCACATGGTCACGGCGGAAGCCGGTCAGGGCTTCCTCGCCGGCGGCGGAGAGGTTGCGGTCGAGGTAGAACACCTCCCCCGCCGTGGGCGTGTCCAGCCCGCCCAGGATGTTGAGCAGGGTGGACTTGCCGCTGCCGGAAGGTCCCAGCAGCACAACCAGTTCGCCGGCGAACAACTCCAGGTCGATGCCGCGCAGGGCGTGCACCTCCACCTCGCCCATGCGGTAGATCTTGGTCAGGCCCTTCGCCCTGAAAACGCATTCCGCTGTGTTATCCGCCATGCTTAAGAATAAGGGATGCGCGGCCCAGCAGGAGACAAGCCGGGACCCGGCACGGCCAGGCTCAGGCCGAACCCTTGGGCGCCCCCAGTCGCAGAACCTGATTGAGAACCACCGCCAGCACGGTGCAGAGGGTCAGCGAAGATTCGAACAGGGGGCGGATGCCAACGGGAATGCCCGCGTACAGCGAGGGCAGCAGATCCAGGCTCAACCCGAAGATGATGGAGATCCCGATCACGAAGGTGCGGCGGTTGTCCATGCCGGCGCCGAGGATGATCTGGATGCCGGAGACGATCATGAACGAAGTCACGAAAATCAGGATGGCCCCCATCACCGGCATCGGCATGACGGACAGGACCCCGCTGACCTTGGGGAAGAAACCAAGGACGATGAACAGGGCGCCGGCCACGTAGCCAATCCGGCGGCTGGTCGCTCCCGAGGCGCTGCTGAAGGCCACGTTGCTCGCCGAGGTGTCCGAGGCCACGCCCCCCAGCATGCCGGAGGCCGTGACGCAGCAGGCATCCGCCATGAGACCGTTGCCGATGCGCCGGGTGTTCGGCGCCTTCCACTCGGCGTCGTTCACCTTTTCGCACATGATCAGGTTGCCGAACGACTTGAGGGCGCCGGTGATCGAGACGATGACGAATACCGGCAGGAGGGACCAGCTGAAGGCCACGTCCAGCATGCCGTCGTAGCGTGGGAGTGCCACCCAGGGCGCCGAAGCGACGCCACGGAAATCGGTTGCGGTCAGCAGGCCGGCGCCGAAGGCGAGTAGGTAGCCGGCGACCATTCCGGCGAGCACGCTGTACAGCTTGAGCCTGCCCTTTCCCCAGACGTTGACCCCCACCATGGTCAGCAGGGTGAGGAATGCCACCAGCAGGGACGCGCCCTGGATCGGTTCGCCCTCGTAGTTGACGCCGAGGAACTTGGAGACCCCGAGCGGGATGACTCCAACCGCCACCATGAGCACCACCAGCCCCGTGATCTCGGGCGGGAACAGGAACTTGATACGATGCAGCGCCCGCGCGAAGACAATCTCGACCAGGCCCGCCGCGATGGTCATGCCGCGCATCAGCGGCAAGCCGCCGAGCCAGGCGGCGCTCATCGACGCGGCGAAGAAATTCGGGCCGCAGAGGTTCGGGCAGAGATAGCCGGATCCTACCCAGCCGCAGCGCATGGCCTGGAATATCGTGCCCAGCCCGCAAGAGATCATGGTGAGGGCGACAACCGAGCGCACCTGGTCGAAGCCGCCGCCGATTTCGGTGACCAGGACCACGGGTAGAACCAGGGTGCTCGACATGAGGAAGATGTGCTGCATGCCGAGCAACAGCAGAACCGGCAGCGGGGGCTTGTCGTCCACGCCGTAGATCAGGTTCTCCGGGGGCTTGGCCATGTTCCTTTGCCTACTGCTTCATCCAGATCGGGCTCGCTAGGAAGAAGGTGGAGCCAAGGACGAGGGTTTCGCCTCCGACCCGGATCTTCCTTGCATAAACCAGTTTTCTCGAGGGTAGCGCCGCGCCCGGCTTGGGCCAGAGGTACTGCGCCCAGGCCTCGTCGTGGTTGCGCAGTTTCTCGGCGATCTCCGCCATGACCGGCCGGCCAATGGCGTCCTTGATGCCCGAGAGGTTGCGGCCATGGATCTGCGGAAACGCGGGGTCCACCACGGTGCGCCCCTGTTCGTCGGTGACGTAGACGTAGGTGTCGAGAAAGCTGAAGGGGGAGGCCAGGTCGCGGAAGGCCCGGAACGCGGCCTCCTTCCCTTCCCTCGCCAGCAACTCCGCCGCGCGCTGGACGTTCTGCTGCACGAATACCCGCTCCATCTTGGGCTCGTAGATGCCGCTGCCGATCAGGTAGTGCCTGCCGTCCGGCGCGACGACCTTGCGGATGTAGGCGCCCTTCCATTTCGGCACGAAACCGTCCTTGTCCGGCCACAGGTAGAACACCCAGCCGCGGGCGTCGCGTGCAGGCTGCCGGCCAACTTCGGTGATGTAACGAATGACCGGCTTGCCGTGCATGTCGCGGAAGTCGATCAGATTCTTGCCGACGAGTTCCGGAGAAACGGCATGGAACACGCAGGTACCGCCGCCGTCGTACACGAAGAAATAATATTTTTCGTTGAACCAGCGCGAGCCTGGCTTGCGATATGTGGAGAAGGCCGCCGTTCCGTCGCGCTCCATGAGCGCCGCCGCGTCCTCGACGAGTCTCACCAGTTGCTTGGTATCCTCGTACAGGTACTGGCTCAAATCGACTTCCCCGCGGGCGTAAGGGACAAGCAGCAGCACGGCGAAGGCCACAAGCAGGGGGGCATGCAGGTTCGGGCATCTCACCGTGGCGAACGCCGCTGTGCGGCTCAAGGATCGGTCACTGGCCACGCTTCGCCCTCCTTGTCTTGCCTGCCCGGGCGAACTGCCTTTCAGCCCGGGCGAGGATCACACCGCCACCGGCGCCCTGATGCCCGGATGCGGGTCATAGCCTTCCAGGGTGAAGTCCTCGTACTTGAAGGCGAACAGGTCGGTGACCGCGGGGTTCAGCTTCATCACCGGCAGGGTGCGGGGTTCGCGCGAGAGTTGCAGGTTCACCTGCTCCAGGTGGTTGAGGTAGATGTGGGCGTCGCCCAGGGTGTGCACGAAGTCGCCGGGCTTGAGGCCGGTGACCTGGGCGATCATCAGGGTGAGCAGGGCGTAGCTGGCGATGTTGAAGGGCACGCCGAGGAAGATGTCGGCGCTGCGCTGGTAGAGCTGGCAGCTCAATTTGCCGTCGGCCACGTAGAACTGGAAGAAGGCGTGGCAGGGGGGCAGCTTCATGTAGGGCAGCTCGCCCACGTTCCAGGCGGAGACGATGATGCGGCGGGAATCCGGGTTGCTTTTCAGGGTGTGCAGCACCTCGGCGATCTGGTCGATGTGGCGGCCGTCCCGCGCCGGCCAGGAGCGCCACTGGTAGCCGTAGATGGGGCCGAGATCGCCGTTCTCGTCGGCCCATTCGTCCCAGATGGAAACGCCGTTGTCCTTCAGGTACTGGATGTTGGTTTCACCCTTAAGGAACCAGAGCAACTCGTGGATGATGGACTTGAGGTGGACCTTCTTGGTGGTGAGCAGGGGAAAGCCCTCGCCCAGGTCGAAGCGCATCTGGTGGCCGAACACGGAGATGGTGCCGGTGCCGGTGCGGTCGGCCTTGCGGGTGCCGTGTTCGAGGACGTGGTGCAGAAGATCGAGGTATTGCCGCATCAGACGTTCTCTTCCTTGAGGAGGTGTTGATACACCAGGTTCATGATGATCAGGCGCTGTGCCTGGTTGAGATCGCCGAACTGCAGTCCCAGGGACTTCATGGGCTTGCCCTGCTCGTCGTCCTCCTCGCCCAGGGAACGGATGATGGCCGGAGTCTTCACGTATTCCTCCATGTCGCCCAGCTTCACCTTGAAAGACAGCCACAGGGTCTGATCCTTTTCGCCCAGTTTCATGGGGGAGTGCATCTTGGCGCCACCGACGCTGATGTCCACCAGCTTGCCGGCGCCGACCTGCCTGCCCTCCTCGCTTTCGTGCACGGCGACGATGATGCTGGCCGGGGCGCGCATGGCCTTGCGGATGCGCATGGCCTGGACGGTGTCGGGGTAGGCCAGGTGGAGATAGGGAAAGGGCTGCAACTGGGCCTTCAGCACCCTGGCCTTGAAGGCGCAGACGTTGAGACCGGAGAACGCGCGCACCAGATAGGTCTGGCCGTCGCGCACGAAAATCAGCTTGCCGTCCACCATGGGCGCGGTGACCAGCACGCTTTTCGGTTTCATCACCCCGATTACGCGCACCGTGAAGCGCTCAGTCTGCCCCTCCAGCAGAGGTTGCAGTTGCAGGGTGTCGTCCGGCATCAGCTTGATGGCCTCGAAGCTGAGGGTTTCCTCCTGCGTTCGCGGAGTTCCGCCGACACCCGCGCCCTCGCCCTCTTCCAGCGCGGACCTGGTGAATTCCAGGCGCTGGCGCCGACCTTCGCGGAACAGGCCGCGTTCCAGCAGCACCTCGATCTGGTGCTCGCTGCGCACGATCACGCCACGGCTGAGCAGCAGGTTGCGCGACGCGTCGTAGATGGAAAACGGCAAGGGTTTGCCGAGTTCGATCTCGGATTTGCGCACCGGCACCAGGAATTCGTCGTCGGCCATTCTTATCGTCTCCTCGCTTTCGTCCGCGCATGCACACCTCGTTCAGACGGTGCCCGCATGCCCGCGGCCCTTACATCCGGCATTGTAGGCGCGCCGGCGGCTCTTGGGGCCGGAGCTACGGCGCCATCAATGCAATGCGGTCTTGCCCAGCTCGTCCAGGATGTCGAGCAGCAGTTTGCGGCCCAGGGGCCCCATGCCCTTCAGAAGCACGTCGGCGTCACGCTCGCCGTTCACCAGGCGGCGCATGAGGCCGCCCAGGCGGGCCATGTCGCCGCCGGCGCGCAGCATCTGCTCGGCCATGTTGGCCAGCGCCGACAGCGCCTGGGCATCGCCGCGCGCCGCCGCCGTGATCATCGCTGCCAGGCCGGGCGCGGCGGCGGCGGCATCGGCCTGGCGGTCCAGGGGCGGCAGGGTGGCCGGGTTGTCGAACCCGCGCAACACGGCGTCGACGATGACCCGATCCTCCTCGTCCAGGCCCAGTTTCAGCGATTCGTCGCGACGGCCGTCGACAATGAGGCGCAGGGCGCCCACCAGACGCGGCCAACCCTGGCGCTCGGCTGCCTCCAGGGTGCGCATCAACCCGGGCAGTTGCGAGCGGTCGCGCAGGGCGCCCACCACCGCGTGGATGAATGGCGCGTGCATGCGCAGCACCTGCTCGACGGCATCAGGCAGTCCGGCCATGTTCCTCCTCCAGCGGGCGCCATTGCCCCTCGACAAAGGCTTCCAGGGGGCGATAGCCGCGCTTGTAGGCCATCTTCGTTGAAGCAGCGATCCAGTAGCCCAGGTAGAGATAGGGCAGCCCCATGTCGCGCGCCAGGCGCACCTGGGTGAGCACGCCAAAGGTGCCCAGGCTGCGGCGGGCCAGTTCCGGCTCGTAGAAGGTATAGACGGCGGACAGCCCGTCGAGGAGCCTGTCGAGCAGGGAGACCATGACCACCTCGCCACCCAGGCTGTATTCGAGCAGGGCGCTGTCCACCCGGCTTTGCAGCAGAAAGCCGCGAAACTGCTCGCGGTCGTCCTGATCCATGCCACCGCCGGAGTGACGGGCCGCCTGATAGCGGCGGTACAGGCGATAGTGGGACTCGTCGAACAGCAGCGGCTTGACGCGCACCGCCAGATCGCCGTTGCGCGCCAGGCAGCGGCGCTGGGCGCGGCTGGGCGCGAAATCCTCCACCCGCACGCGCACCGGCACGCAGGCATGGCAGGCATCGCAACGCGGGCGGTAGACATGCAGTCCGCTGCGGCGGAAACCCAGCCGCACCAGTTCGCTGTAGACCAGGTGATCGATGAGACCGGACGGCGCCGCGACCTGCGAACGCGCCTGCCGCTCCGGCAGATAACTGCACGGATAGGGCGCCGTCAGATAGAACTGCAGGCGGAAGATGGGCAGCTCATTGAGCGAACTCATGCGCCGAATTCTAAGGTCCATTTGCCCGGCACGCCGGGTTCCCCGGTCAGTCGATCGAGCAGGGCGGCGAAATCCCGGCGGGGAATCTCCCGGGCGCCCAGCGAGGCGAGGTGGGACGTGTTCATCTGGCAGTCGATGACACCGAAGCCCCGCGCCGCGAGAAAGCGGACCAGATGGGCCAGGGCGATCTTGGAGGCGTCGCTGCGCCGCGCGAACATGGATTCGCCGTAGAACGCCCGGCCGATGGCGACGCCATACAGTCCCCCCGCCAGCTCCAGGCCGTGTTCGCCTTGCATCCAAGTTTCCACCGAATGTGCATGACCCGCCTCGTGCAATGCGCCGTACGCCGCGACCATCGCGGCGGAGATCCAGGTGCCGCCGGCGCCGGGGCGCGGCGCTGCGCATTCCGCCATGACCCGGGCGAACGCGGTGTCCGCCCTCACCTCGTAATCGGCACAGGCCAGACGTTTCTTGAGGGAGCGGGAAACCTTGAACTCATCCGGAAACAGCACCATGCGCGGGTCCGGCGACCACCAGAGGATGGGCTCGCCGGCGCTGAACCAGGGGAAGATGCCGCGCCGGTAGGCTTCCAGCAGGCGCGGCAGCGAGAGGTCGCCGCCCGCCGCCAGCAGGCCGTTCGGCTCGGCGAGAGCGCTTTCCAGGGGCGGGAAGGGGCCGTGCCCGCGCAGCCATGGAATCACGCGACAGTCCTTTCACATCCGGATTCAGGTGGAGGCTTCCATGCGCGCAACGCGCGACGCAGTGGCAAGTATGTCCGAGTTCCGCGTCCGGATGCGACAGCCTGTTCGCCCGCTTGGGGGGGACCGGTTCAGTGTTCCGACGGATGTGACACAGGCATCTGGCCCGGCATGGGGGTTCCGCAGGCGAACGTTTCGATTCTCACCCCCGCGTCGGCGGCCAGGCTCGACAGCGCCAACAGTGAATGCACCCCCATCTTGAGCAGGATGCGGGAGCGGTGCGCCTCGATGGTGCGATGGCTGATATCCAGGAGCTGGGCGATTTCCTTGTTGGGTTTGCCGGCGATCGCCAGGCACAGGATTTCGCGCTCGCGGAAGGTCAGTTTTTCGAGTCGATCCCGCAGATCGTGGCGGGCGATTTCCGCCAGGCGGGCGCTTTCATCGGCGGTCAGGGCGCGCTGGATGCGCTCGATGAGGACCGCCCCATTCACCGGTTTCGTCAGGAAATCCAGCGCACCGCCCTGGATCACGCGAACCGTGGTGGGCACGTCGGCGAAAGCGGACATGAAAATGATGGGCAAGCGTATGCCCCGACGCAGCATCTCCTCCTGCAGTTCGGCTCCGTTCATGCCCGGCATGCACATGTCCAGCAACAGACAGCCATGGTCGTTGGGGCGCCACGCCGCGAGGAATTCCTCGGCGCTGTAGTAGGCGACGGAGGCATAGCCGGCCGTCTCCACCAACAGGGAGAGGGCCTCGCAAACGCTCTCGTCGTCATCGATCAGGAATACGGTGGAAGGTTTCATGGCGCGTAAGGTAATGTGAACTGGAAGGTGGCGCCTTGACCCGGCTCGGATTCCACCCAAAGTTTTCCTCCCTGGGCCTCCACGAGCGCCCGGCAAATCGTCAATCCCATGCCTATCCCCTTGGTTTTGGTTGTAAAGAATGGATCGAAGACCCGGCTCGCCGTTACGCCGTCGAGCCCGGCGCCGGTATCGCGGACCACGACCCTGGCCCGCTCACCGTCATCCTCGAGGTGAATGGCGATGCCGTGGCCCGCGCGTTGCACCCCGGCCATGGCTTCCATGCCGTTGCGTATCAGGTTAATGAGCACTTTCTCGATATGCAATCGGTTTGCGCTGACGGGCCGCAGACGCGGCGAGGCATGGATGGTCACGGGCGCGCCGGTCAGCCCGACGCTTCGCGCGAGGTTCACCGCCTCGCGGGCCAGGGCGCCCAGATCCAGGCATTCCCTCGGCGCTTCGGCATTGCGGAAGAAAACCATCAGCTCCCGCAGGATATCGCCGGCCCTTTCCGCCTGCCCGACCATGCCCTTTACGGCCATGCCAAGTTTTTCGGCCGGCTGCTCGATCGCGGCCAGACACCTGAGGGCGGCCTCACCGAACACGGTGATGGCGTTCAAGGGCTGATTCATCTCGTGCGCGATGCCGGCTGCGGTCTGGGCCGCCACCTGCCATTCCACCAGGGATTGCATCTCCTCGCGCAATGCCGCCATGGCCGCAGAGGTGCGGGCATGCTCCGCGCGCAGACGCAATGTTCTTACTCCGGCCGCCACTTCCAGGGCGAGCAGATCCAGGAGTTGTTCCTCATCCTCGGTGAACGGATCGCGCTCGCGCGTGTACAGGGCGATCACCCCGAAGGCCCGGCCGGTCTCGTCGACCAGGGGTAGCGCCGCCACGGCATTGAATCCCCTCGCCAACGCCGCCAGCTTCCAGGGCGCGAAGAGCGGGTCGGTTTCGACGTCACGGCAGTACACCGATCTGGCGGTGCGCACACTCTGGCCCGCGGGCCCGCGGCCGCGCTCGTCGTCGAGCCAGGAGATCGACAACTGATCCAGGTAGCCGGCATCGAACCCCGCGTGTACGACCGGCCGAATCTCGCCCGTCGGTTCCGCCATGCCGACCCAGACCATGGCGTGGCCGCAATCCTCGACCAGGATGCGGCAGATCTGATCGAGATAATTCGGCTCGTCCTCCGCCCCGCGCAATGCCCGCGCGGCATGCCCGAGAGCGCGTTCGGCGCGGACGAAGCGCTGGATGACCGCCTCCCGCCGCTTGCGCCTGGAGATGTCGCGCAACACGATGTGGAGCGCCCGCGCGCCCTCGAACGACACCGGCGAGGAGGTGATTTCCACCTCCACCACGCCCCCGGTCAGGCGCAGGATGCGGTCCTCGATGATCGGCGCGGGCAGGCCCGGCGCGTACATCTTGCCGTTGAGTAAGCGCGCCAGGCCATGGCAATCCGAGGGAAACAGGTCCAATACCCTGCGGCCCAACAGGTCTTCCGGGGTCTCGGCGCCAAACAGCCGCAGCGCGGCCTGATTCGCCAACACCACGCGGTTCCCATGGTTGACGATGATCGCGTCGGGCGCCGTCTCCACCAGGGCACGGTAGCGCGCCTCGCTTTCGCGCAAGGCTTGCTCCGCGCGCTTCGTGGCGGAGATGTCGGCCAGGGTGACGAGGACTCCGCTCGGCGCGCCGCCTTCATTTCGCGGTAGCGGCGCGGAATTGATGGTAAGCCAGACCAGGCTCGCGTCGGGCCGCCGCAAGGCGATGACGGCGCCATGCACCGCCACTCCGTTGCGCAGGCTGCGGGAGACGGGCAGGTCGGCCAATGCGATGGGCCGCATATCCTCGTCCATCGGCGTCCAACCGGGCCCGCTCTGGGCGGCGCCCAGCAACTCGTCGCGCCGCAGTCCCAGGATGCGCGCGGCGGCCGGATTGCACAGCAGGATGTGGCCATCCGGCCCATACACCAGGACCCCTTCCGCCAGCGCTTCGACCAGGGTGTGGTAACGCGCCTCCCCATGCCGCAAAGCCTGCTCGGCGAGCTTGCGCTCGGTGATGTCGCGGCCCACCGACTGGATCTCGCGCACGCACCCATCCGCATCGAAGAAGGCGCGATTGACGAACTGCATCCAGCGCGTTTCCCCGCTGGCCTGAAAGACCCGGTTCTCAATGCAGACGACCGGATTTTGCGGCGACAGCGTGGCCAGAGCCGACTCGATGGCGTCTACATCCTCGGGGTGGGCGACCGGGTACCATCGCTTGCCGATCAGTTCTTCCGCGCGCTTGCCGAAGAAACGGCAATAGACCTCGTTGACGAAGGAGAACACGCCCTCGGAGTCGAAGCGGCTGATGACCTCGGTCTGGTCTTCCACTACGGCCCGATAGCGTTCTTCGCCGGCCCGCAGCGATTCGGCCTGGCGCCGGGCGTCGGTGACGTCCCAGTGGATCGCCAGGCTGCCCGCCCGCCCGAGGCGGCTGACTTCCAGTCGGAACAGGAAACCGCGTTCCTTGCCCCGGCAGGCATATTCCGCCGTGAACGACCGCCGATCTCCAGCGATCACCGCCGAGATGCCGGCCAGCGCGGTATCGACCTGCAAGCCGTCCGCATCGAGGCGGTTCCGGCAGATTTCCAGATAGTCCAGGCCGAGGTGTGCATCGGCCGCGGCCGGCGTGCCAGGCTCCAGACTCTCCAACCAGAAGCGTCGCCATGCCGCGTTCACGGCGAGGATGCGTCCACCCCGGTCGAGCAGCGCCACCTGGGCGGGAATCGCCTCCAACAGGGCAAGCACCAGACCCTCGCCGTCGGCGAGGTGGTCTACGGCTCCCTCCGTATCCCGCCCGCCCGCGTCCATCATGGCGATACCCATGCCTCTCCGGCGGTGGCGGGCAATGGCTTGTTCAAGCGGATCGCGCGCAAAGCAGGCACCTTCCTAACGTTGTTATGGCGAGAAATTTGGTATCCGCGACACCCTGCGGATACCACGGCGAAATCCCGTATCCCGGATCAGGGAAATTTATACAGTTCACCGTGCCATGACGAGCGTGTCAGCACGTAAGTGTTCGCTCCAATGATTCAAAGGAGGTATCTGTCCGATATTTAGGTCATGCGTACCAGCCTTCAGTCCACCCGATTCGCGGCGCCGCGTCCATGACCAAGACCATCTTCTGTGTCGACGATTCCACCACCGTCCTGCTGAGCTTGACCGCCATCCTCGCCAAGGCCGGCTATGGCGCGGAGAAAGCGGCCAGCGGCGAGGAAGGACTTAACCGGCTCAAGGGCGGCCTCAAACCCGACCTGATCCTCACCGATCTGAACATGCCCGGGATGAACGGCATCGAGTTCATCAGGCAGGTGCGCCAACTTCCCAACCTGCGTTTCGTCCCCATCCTGTTCCTCACCACCGAATCCCAGCAGACGAAGCGGGCCGAGGCCAAGGCGGCCGGCGCCTCGGGCTGGTTGGTCAAACCGGTCAACGGCGAGGAGCTGCTGAACACCATCAGGCTGGTAATACGCTGAACCAGCATGCATGCGCCGCGTGAACCCTCCCACTATCTGCGCCGCCAGGTCTGGGTATTCGCCACCTCGGTCACGGCGGTGGCGATCACCGTCTATCTCCTGCACGCGCCCTTCCATGCCCGCTTTCTTCCCGCCATCGGACTTTCCCATGCCGTGGGCGACGCGCTCGGCATGGTGGTGGCCGGAGCCTTCTGCTTCACCACCCAGCGCCTGCTCTCCTATTTCTATTTCCGCGACGTCAGCCTTGGCGCCGGCAGCGATTTGCGCGCCCTGGACGACGAACTCGCGGAGCACGGGCGCCGGGAAGCACGGGTGGCGGAGGAACTCGACGCCCTGCCCCGCTTCAACGACGTGGTGCGCGGCCATCTCGACAGCGTCACCCGGGAAACCGAATCGGCCGCGCTCGCCATCATGGAACAGTTGCAGTCGATCGACGGTGTGGTGACGGAACTGAACGGATTCGTCGCCCGCAGCAACGAAGATTCCAACCGCCTCATCGCCACTTCCACCGAGGAGGCCGCCGAGAACCAGCGACTCATGGACGCCATGCGCGGCTACATCGCCGCCCGCATGGATGAAGGCCAACGCGATCTGGAACGGGTGCAGGCTGTGATCAACGAATCCCGCCAAATGGACGACATGGTGGAACTGATCCGCGCCATCGCCGCGCAGACCAATCTGCTCGCCCTCAATGCGGCGATCGAAGCGGCCCGCGCCGGTGAATACGGCCGCGGCTTCGCCGTCGTCGCCGACCAGGTGCGCAGGCTCTCCAACCAGACCGCCGAGGCGGTGGCCCAGATCAGCGAGGGGATCGCCCGCGTCACCGGCAGCATCGAATCCCAGTTCAAGGAAAAGCTGTCCAGCGCCAATCTCCAGGGGGAACGGGAAATCCTGGAGCGTTTCACCGCCCAACTGGACGAGATGGAAAGCCGCCACACTCTGCTGGTGAACCGCCAGAACGAGGTGCTCGGCACCATCCATGGCGGCAGTGTCCGCCTGTCCGACATGTTCGTGCGGACCATGGCCAGCGTGCAGTTCCAGGATGTGGTCAGGCAGCAACTGGAGCACGTCAGCCACGCCGTTTCCCGCCTGGACGGGCACGTCCGCCAATTGTCCGCCGTGTTGCGGGAACCCGGACAGTCCAACTTCCCGGAGCCGGTATCGCGGCAGTTGAACGCCATGTTCGACGGCTACGTCATGGACCGGCAACGCCAAGCCCACACCGGTAGCGTGAACGGAGCCCCGGCCGCGCCGGTGGACACCGCTCCGCGGATCGAACTGTTCTAGGGGTCGCTCATGGATGACGCCATCCGTCGTGTCTGTGTGGACGGCAACCTCACGATCTACGAAGCCGTCCCCCGCAAGCTCGCGCTGCTGTCGGCGCTGGCGGATTGCCGGGAGCTGGAACTGGATCTGTCGCGCGTGGGGGAAGTGGACAGCGCCGGATTGCAACTCCTGGTCCTGGTGAAACAGGAAGCGTCGCGCCAGGGCAAACGACTGGCGCTGGTGGCTCACAGCGCCGCCGTGCGCGAGATCCTGGTGTTTCTCGACTTGGCCGGGTTCTTCGGTGACCCGTTGCTGATCCCTGCGACAAAAGGCGGCTGAGAGGCGACATGGACGAACTGCGGCAAGCCTTCGTGCAGGAAAGCGCCGAACAACTGGAAAGCATGGAAGACACCCTGCTCCTGCTGGAAAGGAACCCCGGCGACCCGGAAGCCATCAACACCCTGTTCCGCAGCGCCCACACCATCAAGGGCGCGGCCGGCGTGACCGAATGCGACTTCATCGTCGCCTTCACCCACATCCTCGAGAACGTGCTCGACGTGCTGCGCGACGGCGACATCCAGGTCAGTCCCGACCTGATCGCCCTGCTGTTGCAATGCAAGGACCACATGGGCGCCCTGCTCGCCGTGGTGGCCGCCGACCAGGCGGCGCCGAGCGAGGAGCTGGACCTTCAGAGCGGACGCCTGTCCGCCAGGTTGAAGGCCTACCTGCCGGCCAAGGCCGGCCTGCCGGAGGTCGAGACGGCCGACAGCCAGGTCGAAAGCCTGGGCGGCGGCGGCGGTGGCCGCGACTGCTGGCACGTCTCGGTACGCTTCGGCGCCGAGGTGATGAAGCACGGCATGGACCCCTTGTCCATCCTGCGCTACCTGGCCACCCTGGGCGAGATCGCGCACATCGCCACCCTGGTCGATACCCTTCCGCCCGCTGCCGACATGGACCCGGAAGCCTGCTACCTGGGCTTCGAGATCGACCTGCGCAGCGGCGCCGACAAGGCGGCCATCGAGCGGGTGTTCGACTTCGTGCGCGACGAATGCGTGCTGCACATCCTGCCGCCCGACGCCAGGGTGGAGGAATACATCCGGCTCATCGAGCGCCTGCCCGAGGACACCCTGCGCCTGGGCGAGATCCTGGTGAAGAGCGGCGCCCTCACCGATGAGGAACTGGCCGATGGCCTGGCGCACCAGTCCATCCTGGCGCGGGCGCCGGCCGACACCGTGGCGCCACCGGCTATGCCCCCAATCGGCGCGATCCTGGTGGACAAGCAGGTGGTGCAGAAGGAGATCGTCGAGGCCGCCGCCGCGAAACAGGCCCAGGTCGGCGAGAAGAAAGCCCTGGAAGCCAAGCTGATCCGCGTGCAGGCCGACAAGCTGGACCAGCTCATCAACCTGGTGGGCGAACTGGTCATCGCCGGCGCCTCCGCCGCCCTGCTCGCGCAGAAGTCGCGCGACGCGGCCCTGTACGAGTCCACCTCCACCATCACCCGGCTGGTCGACGAGATCCGCGACAGCGCCCTGTGCCTGCGCATGGTGCAGATCGGCGAGACCTTCAACCGCTTCCACCGGGTGGTGCGCGACGTCAGCAAGGAGATGGGCAAGGACATCGAGCTGGTCATCACCGGCGCCGAGACCGAGCTGGACAAGACGGTGGTGGAGAAGATCAGCGACCCCCTCATGCACCTGGTGCGCAACGCCATCGACCATGGCGTCGAAGCCAAGCCGCTGCGCCTGGAACGGGGCAAGCCAGAGAAGGGCACGCTGCGCCTGAACGCCTTCCACGAATCCGGCAGCATCGTCATCCAGGTGGGCGACGACGGCGGCGGCCTGGACAAGGCGCGCATCCTCGCCAAGGCGGTGGAGAAGGGTCTGGTGCCGGAAGGCATCGAGATGGCCGAGCAAGACATCTTCAAGCTCATCTTCGAACCGGGCTTCTCCACCGCCGAGCAGGTCACCAACCTCTCCGGCCGCGGCGTCGGCATGGACGTGGTGCGGCGCAACATCGAGTCGCTGCGCGGCAGCGTCCACATCGACAGCGCGCCGGGCCTGGGCACCACCATCGCCATCCGCCTGCCGCTGACTCTCGCCATCATCGACGGCTTCCTCACCGGCGTCGGCGACGCCGCCTTCGTCGTGCCCCTGGACATGGTGGAGGAATGCATCGAACTGCCCGCCGAGGCCGCCTGCCGCGACTACCTCAACCTGCGCGGCGAGGTATTGCCCTTCGTCCGCCTGGGCGAACGTTTCGGCCAGGGCCGCTCCCGCCGCCGCCGCCAGAGCGTGGTGGTGGTGCGTTACGCCGGCAAGCGCGCCGGCCTGGTGGTGGACGAGCTCATGGGCGAGTTCCAGACCGTCATCAAGCCCCTGGGCCCGGTGTTCGTCGAACTCAAGGGCATCGCCGGCTCCACCATCCTCGGCACGGGCGAGGTCGCCCTGATTTTGGACGTTCCCAACCTCATCGCCATGGCCCGGTCCGCCCCCCAGGAGCGGCCGGGTCTGGCGGCATGAACGACTCGAAGCACACTCTAGGAGAGACCGCATGTTCAAGCACCTGAAGATCGGCGTCCGCCTGACCGTCCTGCTTTCCCTGGTCATGGCCCTGCTGGTGGCGATCAGCCTGTTCGCCATCAACGGCATGGGCAAGGCGAAGAACGACCTGGAAACCACCTATGCCGAGAAGCTCGTGCCGGTGCGCCTGACCGCCCGCATCCAGCGACTGCTCGAGGACACGCGCGCGCAGTTGATGCTGGGTTTGCAGCACAACCCGCAATCGGAGCTTGCCAAGCTGCACGATCACCCGCTGGCCCTGCATACCGACACCATCAGGAAAGCGCTGGATGAGGTCGAGTCCACCTGGAAGGAGATCAAGCAGCGCGGCGAAATCGGCGACCCCAAGGAAAAGGCGGCGATGGACGACTTCGAGAAAGCCGCCCGCGCGTTCGAGGCGGAGGGCTTGGCGCCGGCCCTGAAAGCGCTGCTCGATGGGCGCTTCCTGGAAGCCAACACGATATTGCTGTTGCAGACCAACCCGAAGGCCAACGCCATGCGGCAAGCCGCGAAGAACCTGCGCGACTATTACGGCGAGAGTTCGAAGGCGCTGTTCGACGAGGCCGACGAGCGCCAGAGCCGGACCATCGCCATGATGGTCGCCATGGGCCTCATCGCCGGCGTGTTATCCATCCTGTTCGGAGTCTGGATCACGCGCAGCATCACCCATCCGATCGGTCTGGCGGTCGAGTCCGCCACGCGCCTCGCCGAGGGCGACCTGACCATGCGCCTGGAAACCGACAGCAAGGACGAGACCGGCCAACTGCTCGCCGCCATGCAGGCCATGGTGGGCAAGTTGTCGCAAATCATCGCCGAGGTACGCGGCTCCGCCGACAACCTCACCTCCGCCGCCGGCCAGATCAGCGCCACCTCGCAGTCCCTGTCGCAGGCTTCCAGCGAGCAGGCCGCCAGCGTCGAGGAAACTTCCGCCTCCATCGAGGAGATGTCGGCTTCCGTCAACCAGAACGCCGAGAACGCCAAGCTCACCGACTCCATGGCCACCAAGTCCTCGAAGGAGGCGGTGGAAGGCGGGGCTGCCGTCAAGCGGACCGTCGACGCCATGCAGTCCATCGCCGACAAGATCGGCATCATCGACGACATCGCCTACCAGACCAACCTGCTGGCGCTGAACGCCGCCATCGAGGCGGCGCGCGCCGGCGAGCACGGCAAGGGTTTCGCGGTGGTTGCCGCGGAGGTGCGCAAGCTGGCCGAGCGCAGTCAGGTCGCCGCCCAGGAGATCGGCGAGCTGGCCGGTTCCTCGGTGAAGATGGCCGAGAAGGCCGGCACCCTGCTCGACGAAATGGTGCCGTCCATCCAGAAGACCTCGGACCTGGTGCAGGAGATCGCCGCAGCCTCCGGCGAACAATCCTCCGGCATCACCCAGATCAACAGCGCCATGAATCAGCTGTCGCAGATCACCCAGCAGAACGCCTCCGCCTCCGAGGAGCTGGCTGCCACCGCCGAGGAGATGAGCGGGCAGTCGGAACAGCTTCAGCAACTGATGGCCTTCTTCAAGCTCGCCGAGGAGGGCCGACCCAGCCGCGTCGTGCCCCTGTCGCGCGCCCCGTCGGTGCGCCCCGCGCCGCGCGCGCAAATGCCCGACGACGCGGGCGACCACGATTTCGTGCGCTTTTGACCGGGTGCCGATCATGGGCGATCTCGTGACATCGGCCAGGACCGCCGTCCAGGCACCGGCGGCCCTGGAAAACCAGCAGTACCTGACCTTCATGCTGGGCGGCGAGATCTTCGCCATCGGCATTCTCAGCATCAAGGAGATCATCGAATACGGACAGCTCACCAGGGTGCCGCTGATGCCCGCCCACATCCGCGGCGTCATCAACCTGCGCGGCGCCGTGGTTCCGGTCATCGACCTCTCCGCCCGCTTCGGACGCGCGGGCGGAGAGGTCACCCGGCGCACCTGCATCGTCATCCTGGAGGTTCCCGCCGACACGGGCCGGCAGGACATCGGCGTGGTGGTGGACGCGGTCAACGAAGTGGTCGAAATTCCCGCCGACCGCGTCGAGCCGGCGCCCGCCTTCGGCGCCCACATCCGCACCGATTTCATCCAGGGCATGGGCAAGGTGGAGGACCGCTTCGTCATCATCCTGAGCGTCGACCACGTGCTCTCGGTCGAAGAACTGGCCTGTCTTGAGCACCTGCATGGCCTGGACGCGGCGGACGTGGGGGATGCCTGAAAGCATCCACCCGATCGGTGCCCGGGGCGACCACGCCATGACGGCATTCGGCAACCAGCGCCATGATCCTGACCAACCCCGAATTCGACATCTTGCGCAAGCTGCTCCACGAGAGCGCGGGCATCCATCTCACCCCGGAAAAGAAGGCCCTGGTCGTGGGCCGGCTGGGCAGGCGTATCGGCGAGCTGGGTCTGAAGAGCTTCGGCGATTACTTCCTGCGCATCGCCAGCGGCACCGACCCGGAGGAGCGGCAGTGGGCCTTCAACGCCCTCACCACCAACGAGACCAGCTTCTTCCGGGAACCCCGGCACTTCGCCTTCCTGAGCGAGACCATCCTGGCCAAGCACCCGCGCGGCGAGACCTTCCGGGTCTGGAGCGCGGCCAGTTCCACCGGCGAGGAGCCCTACAGCATCGCCATGGTGCTGGCGGAGCGGCTGGGCAAGGCGCCCTGGGAAGTGGTGGCCTCGGACCTCAGCACCAAGGTGCTGGACCAGGCCCGACGCGCCATCTACCCCATGGCGCGGGCGGAACGCATCCCCAAGCCCTACCTGCGCGACTTCTGCCTCAAGGGCACCGGCCCCCAGGCGGGCGGCTTCTCCATCGACCGCTGGCCCCGCGAGCGGGTGCGCTTCATGCAGGTCAACCTGGTGGCGCCCCTGCCCGACCTGGGCCGCTTCGACCTGATCTTCCTGCGCAACGTGCTCATCTACTTCGACCCACCCACCAAGCGGAAAGTGGTGGAAAGCCTGCTGCGCGCCCTCAAGCCCGGCGGCCACTTCTTTTCCGGCCACTCGGAAAGCCTGACCGGCATGGTCCCCGGGCTGACTTCGCTACAGCCGGCCGTGTATAGGAAACCGGAATGAGGCTGCATTTCTGCGTTGGGTCGCGGGCCTGGATGCGGCGCTCCCTCACCCGCCGATTCGCGTCGGCCTCTCCCGGAGGGAGCCCCCATTCGGGGATACAAGGCGAAACAAACCCCCTCTCCCTCCGGGAGAGGGCAGGGGTGAGGGAACAACGCTTGCCGCCCCACTCCGCGCCCAACTCCGCGCCGAACGCGCGCGCCCGCCCCGCGACCACCGCGCAAGGCTGACGAGATGGCACACGACCCGCCCGTCACCGGCATCCTCGAAGTCTTCCTGCACCCGGGCGACTTCCATTTCGGCAAGCACGACACCCGCATCGTCACCCTGCTCGGCTCCTGCGTGTCCATCACCGTCTGGCACCCGCGCCTGAGGGTGGGCGGCATGTGCCACTTCATGCTGCCCTCGTGCGGCGTAATCCCGGACGGCGAGGGCTACGACGGCCGCTACGGCGACGAGGCCATGAAGCTGCTGATGAACCACATCGGGCGCCTCAACGCCGAACCGCTCCAGTTCGAGGCCAAACTGTTCGGCGGCGCCAACATGTTTCCCCTGCAATGCCAGAAGAACGAGTGGAACGTGGGTGAGCGCAACCTGGAGATGGCCGTCACCCTGCTGGAGCGCTACGAGATCCCGGTCAAGGCCCGGCACATCGGCGGCGACGGCCACCGCAAGCTGATGTTCGACGTCTGGAGCGGCGACGTCTGGCTTAGGCACCAGCCTCTGACCCGCGACGGCGGCCGCTCCCGACTGGAGCCGCGCTGGTGAATGCGATCAAGGTGATGGTCGTCGACGATTCCGCCGTGGTGCGCCAGGTGATGCTGGACGTGCTCAAGGACGCGCCGGACATAGAGGTCATCGGCACCGCCGCCGACCCCCTGTTCGCGCTGCAGAAGATGCAGGCGCAATGGCCCGATGTCATCACGCTGGACATCGAGATGCCGCGCATGGACGGCATCACTTTCCTCAGGAAGCTCATGGCGGAGCGCCCCACTCCCGTGGTGGTCTGCTCCTCGCTCACCGAAAAGGGCGCGGAGACCACCCTGCAGGCCCTGTCCGCGGGCGCGGTGTCGATCATCACCAAGCCCAAGATGGGTGTGAAGCAGTTCCTGCAGGACGCCTCCAACGACCTGGTGGAGGCGGTGCGCTCCGCCGCCCGGGCCAACATCCGCCGCCTGGGCATCCCACCCGCCGCCCCCAAGCTCGGCCCGGACAAGGTCCTGTCGTCACCCACGGGTGCCATGGCCCACACCAGCGATCGCATTGTCGCCATCGGCACCTCCACCGGCGGCACCCAGGCGCTGGAAGCGGTGCTGACCCGGCTACCCCGCGTCTGCCCCGGTATCGTCATCGTCCAGCACATGCCCGAAAGATTCACCGCCGCCTTCGCCGAGCGCCTCAACGGCCTCTGCGAGATCGAAGTACGCGAGGCGAGGAGCGGTGACCGGGTGGTGCCCGGCTGCGCCCTCATCGCTCCGGGCGGACTGCACATGCAACTCACGCGCAGCGGGGCGCGGTATCAGGTCGAAGTAGTCAACGGCCCTCTGATCTCGCGCCACAAACCCTCTGTGGACGTGTTGTTCCGCTCCGTCGCAAAAGTCGCCGGGCGCAACGCCACCGGGATCATCATGACCGGCATGGGCGACGACGGCGCTCGCGGCTTGAAGGAAATGCATGATGCAGGCGCCCACACCGTGGCACAGGACGAAGCCACTTGCGTGGTCTTCGGCATGCCGAAGGAAGCCATCCGGATGGGGGGCGTGCGTGAAATCCGGGCGCTTGAGAGCATTCCCGCCGCGATTCTGGCTGCGCTGTCGCTGGGCTCACCATCCCGTTCGGGGCGTCCATGAAACTCTTGCACAGAATCTGGATGGTGGCCGCGCTGGTGCTGGCGCTGGCCACCGGCACGCTGGCTGTGCTCAGCCATGAACTGGCCGAAACCCGCGTCGAAGCCGACGTGTTGAAGACTGCCCGCACACTGCGCGACCTGCTGATGACGGTGCGTTACACCTATCACCAGCGGTTCATGGCGAGCGGCCTGCCGGTCACCGAACAGACTCTCGGATTTCTGCCGGCGCACGCCATCTCCGGAATTTCCGATGACTTCCGGCGTTTTCACGCGATGGGAATCAGCTTCCGGAACGTCAGCGAGCGCGCCCGTAATCCGGCGAATCAGGCGGACGCGACAGATATTGAAGCGATCCGCTGGTTCTCTGCGCATCCCGAGGCGGCAGATCGTCTCGTCAGGATCAATGTCGAAGGTGACGATGGGTCTTTCTTCTACAGCACCCCCATCCGCGTTGAGCCCTATTGCCTTGCCTGTCACGGACCGCGCGCGGAAGCGCCGGCCGGCATCCGCGACCGCTACGAACAGGGCTTCGGCTATCGCGTCGGAGAATTGCGCGGCATCCTCGCCATCCGCCTGCCATTGGCCGCCGCCGAGACCGAGGTCCGCGCCGCCATGCTGCGCGAGCAGGCCGCGCACCTCGCCGGATTCATGCTGGCCCTGAGTGTGGGTGGCCTGCTGATGTATAGGTTGGTGCTGAGGCGCCTGCGCGCCTTCAACACCGGCGCGCTACGCCTCGCCCAGGGCGACTATGACACCCGCCTCGCCTTGTCCGGAGCGGATGAAATCTCCGCGCTGGCGGGCACATTCAACAGCATGGCCGCCGCAATCCAGCAGCGCGACGAGTCGCTACGCCAAAGCCAGCACCGCGCCCTCTCGCTGTTTTCGAACATGTCCGAGGGCTGCGTCATGCACCGTCTCATTCGGGACGCCGGCGGCCGCCCCGTCGATTACCTGATCCTGGAAGTCAACGAACGCTTCGAGACGCAAACCGGCCTGCGTGCCACCGAAGTGGTCGGAAAATCAGGAACGGAGGCCTATGGCTGCGCCGAGGCGCCCTATCTCAAGGAGTTCTCCCGGGTGGTGGAGACCGGCTCGCCCCTGCGCATGCTGCGCTACTTCGAGCCGCTGAATCGGCATTTCGACATCTCGGTCTCGCCGCTCGACGGGGATGGCTTCGCCACCCTGTTCACCGACATTACCGACCGCATCGTCGCCGAGCTGGCCCTGAGCGCCAGCGAGGCCCGTGCCAACAGCATCCTGGCGGTGGCCCCCGTGGGCATCGGCATGGTGATCGACCGCGTGATCATGGAAGTGAACGACACCCTGCTGCGCATGACCGGCTACGGCAGGGAAGAGATGATCGGCCGTTCCGCCCGCTTCCTCTACGTCTCGGACGCGGAATACGAACGAGTCGGCAAGGAAAAGTACGCCCAGATCCGGGAGCGCGGCATGGGCAGCATCGAGACCCGCTGGCGGCGCAAGGATGGCGAAATCATGGACATCATCCTGTCCTCCGCGCCCATCGATCCGGACGACCTGGGCAGCGGCGTCACCTTCACGGCCCAGGACATCACCGAGCGGCGGCGCGCCGAGTCAGCCCTGCGCGAAAGCGAGGTCAAGTTCCACACCATGGTGGATTGGACCTATGACTGGGAATACTGGATCAACCCGGACGGCAGTTTCCACTACATGACCCCCTCGGTGGAGCGGGTGACCGGTTACGGCATCGAGGAATTCGAGCGCGATCCCGGCCTCATAGACGGCATCGTGCATCCGGAGGATCGCCCTCGCTGGTCGGATCATGTCCACGATCACCTGCCGGTGGGCTCCCGCGAGGAAGTCTGCGAGTTGGATTTCCGCATCCTGCGCAAACAGGGGGACGTGCGTTGGGTCACCCATACCTGCCGTCCGGTCTTCGACCATGGCAAGCGCTACCTCGGCCGCAGAGTGACGGTACGCGACATCACCTCGCGCAAGGACGCGGAGGAGCAGATTCGCCATCTGGCCTATTTCGATTCGCTCACCGGCCTGCCCAACCGGCGGCTGCTGCTGGACCGCCTGGATCAAGCCCTGCTGGCGAGTTCGCGCAGCAAGGAGCATGGCGCCCTACTGGTCCTGGATCTGGACCACTTCAAGACCCTCAACGACACCCGCGGCCACGACGCCGGCGACCGCCTGCTGGTGGAAGTGGCCCGCCGCCTGCGCGCCTGCATGCGCCAGGAGGACACCGTGGCGCGCCTGGGCGGGGACGAGTATGTGGTCATCCTGGAGAACCTCGGCGTCGAGGAATCCACCGCGGCCCGTCAGGCCGAGATCGTCGCGGAAAAGGTGCGGCGCGAACTCAACGAGCCCTACATCCTCGACGGCCTGGACCAGGATCACCTGAGCACGCCCAGCATCGGGCTGACATTGTTCACCGACCAGGAAACCCCCATCGACATCCTCCTCAAGCAGGCCGACGTGGCCCTGTACCAGGCCAAGGATGGCGGCCGCAACACGGTACGCTTTTTCAATCCGGCCATGCAGGCGGCGATCGACTGGCGCATCGGCATGGAAAACGCCCTGCGCCGGGGTCTGCGCGATCAGGAATTCGTATTGTTCTATCAGCCGCAGATCGACCATGACGGCCGGCTCATCGGCGCCGAGGCGCTGCTGCGCTGGCTTCCCTCGGGCAAGCAGGCGGTATCGCCGGCACAGTTCATTCCCCTTGCCGAGGAAACCGGACTCATCCTGCCCCTGGGCCAATGGGTGGTGGACACCGCGTGCGACCAACTGAAGGCGTGGGAAGGCAATCCCGCCACCGACCATCTCCAGATCGCCATCAACGTCAGCGCCCGCCAGTTCCATCAGCCCGATTTCGTCGCGCGGATCCATGCCAGCCTGCTGCGCTCCGGCGCCAATCCGGCCCTGCTCAAGCTGGAGTTGACGGAAAGCGTGGTCCTCAACAACATCGACGAGGTCATCCACCGCATGCAACAACTGCGCGCCCTCGGAGTTGGCTTCTCCCTGGACGACTTCGGCACCGGCTATTCATCCCTGTCCTACCTCAAACGCCTGCCGCTGGATCAGTTGAAGATCGACCAGTCCTTCATCCGCGACATCCCGAATGATCCGAATGACAGCGCCATCGTGCGGGCGATCATGGCCATGAGCCTGTCCCTAGGCCTCGATGTCATCGCCGAGGGCGTGGAAACGCGGGAACAGCGCGACTTCCTGCGCGAGAACGGCTGCGTGGCCTACCAGGGCTATCTGTTCGGCCGCCCCATGCCGATCAACGAATGGGACGCCCTACTCTAGCCGGATACGCGCCGCGCCGGATCAGAACTCGAAATAGCGGCCGCCCTCGGCCTTGAGTCGCTTGCGTTGCTCGACATGGTCCGGATACAGCCGCTCCACCTCCCGCCAGAATGCGGGGGAATGGTTGCGATGCCGGAAATGGGCGAGTTCATGGCAGATCACGTAGTCGATTTCTTCCGGGCTGGCCTTGGCCAGGCGCCAGTTCAGGCTGACCACGCCCTTCGGTGACAGGCTGCCCCAGCGCGTGCGGGCGTCGGACAGACGCAGGAGCGGCACGGGCCGACCCAGGCGCGCGGCATGATGGGCCAGGCGCTCGGCCAGCAGGGGGCGCGCCTCGCGCTTGTACCAATGCACGACGGCGGCGGCGAGAGCCGATTCCTCGGCGGCGCAAACCAGCCTGTCCGCTTCCCGGCGCACGGCGGGCCTGCCACCGGGGGACAACGTGACCAGGACCAGGCGACCACCCAGCCAGGGCAGTTCGGCGCCGTCACGCCACTGGAACACACGGCTGCGGACGCTTTCCAGGCGATCCCGCAACCAGTCCGCGTGACGATGCAGGAAGCGCTCCACTTCATGCCGGGGCAGGCGCAGGGGCGCGTTGACGGCGATCTCGCCCTGTTCGGAAACCCGCAAGGCCAGGCTGCGGCGGGCGGAACTGCGTTTCAGCAGATAGACCGCGTCCGGACCGGCAAGCGGCAGCGGCAGGATTTCCTGGCTGCGGGTCGGCGGCCGCCGCACCCGGAACCCCTTCACCACAAGCCCTGCCGGGCCATGCTCCGGCGCAGGTAGGCGATCTGCGTCTGCAACGGCAGCCGCTTCGGGCAGAGGTCGTGGCAGCCGAGCAGGCTCATGCAGCCGAAGACGCCGCTGTCGTCGCCCACCACCTCGTAGAAATCGGCGTCGCCGCGGACATCGCGCGGGTCCAGGCGGAAGCGGGCGATCTTGTTCATGCCCACGGCGCCGACGAAGTCCGCCCGCATCTGCGCCGTGCCGCAGCCGGCGACGCAGCAGCCGCATTCGGTGCAGCGGTCGAGTTCGTACACCTGCTCGGCCAGTTCCGGCGGCATCGGCGCCTCCAGCGCGTCGACGTCGGGCTCGGCCTCGAAATGCAGCCAGGCGCGCAGGCGCTCGCTCATCGCGCGCATCCACTTGCCGGTGTTCACGGACAGATCGCCGATCAGCTCGAAGCCCGGCAGGGGGAACAGGTGGATGCTCTCGGGCAGGCCGGCGGTCAGCGTGCGGCAGGCCAGGCCGGGGCGGCTGTTGATGACCATGGCGCAACTGCCGCAGACGCCGGCGCGGCAGACAAAGTCGAAGTTCAGCGACGGGTCCTGCTCCTCACGGATGCGGGTGAGGGCGATGAACAGGGTCATGCCGGGGGTTTCATCCAGGCTGTATTCCTGGGTGCGCGGCGCATCCGCCGGGTCACGGGGGTTGTGGCGGAAGACTTGGAAGCTGAGAGCGCGGTTCATGACCATTGGGCGTGAATATTCATTGTCGCCGTCACCCCGGCGCAGGCCGGGGTCCAGTGCCATTCTGGATTCCGGCCTGCGCCGGAATGACGACCTGATTCATGGCAAGGGCTCGTCCAGTCGCGCGTTGCGCCCCCGGTAGCGTTTCGGCAGATACTGCTTGAAGGCCATCAGTTGCGATTGCAGGGCGTGGCGGTCCAGCCTGGCTTCGCGCAGTTCGTCCACCTCGGCCTGGCGCAGGGCGGTGAGGGGATGCTCGACGATGTTGCGCACGCCGTAGCCGCGGAAGCCGGGCGGCAATTCCATGTGCATGACATCGAGCACCTCGTAATCCAGGGTCGGCAGTGCGTCGCCCGGACGCCAGCTCGCCAGGGTACGGTTGAGCCAGTGCCGGTCGTCGCGCGCGGGGAAGTCCTCGCGGAAGTGGGCGCCGCGGCTCTCGGTGCGTTGCAACGCGCCGAGGGCGACGGTCAGCGCCACCTTCAGCATGCGCGGCAGACGATAGGCCTGCACCAGTTCCGGATTGGCATCGAGACGCTGGCAGCGCATGGCCAGATGGCGGCTGCGCCGCAGCAGGTCGGCGAGTTCGTCGACGGCCGCCGCCAGGGCGGGGCCGTTGCGGAACAGACCGACGCTGTCGGTCATGACGGTTTCCATGCGGCGGCGCAGGGCCACCGCCGCCTCGTTGCCACGCCCGCGGGCGATGGCCGCGAGTTCGGCCTGTTCGCGTTCGAGGAATTCCCGCGCCAGGGCGGTTGCGCACCCGGCCTCGGCTTCCGCCGACGCGCAATAGTCGGCCACGGATTCGCCCACCAGCATGCCCGCCACCAAGGTCTCCGCCAGCGAGTTGCCACCCAGGCGGTTGAAGCCGTGCATGTCCCAGCAGGCGGCCTCGCCGCAGGAGAACAGACCGGCCAGCCAGGGCGACTGGCCGCTGTGGTCGGTGCGCACGCCGCCCATGGAGTAGTGCTGGGTGGGCCGCACCGGGATGTATTCGCGGGCCGGATCGATGCCCAGGAAGTACTGGCAGATGTCCTTCACTTCGCGCAGGTTTTTGTCGATGTGCTCTGCGCCCAGGCCCGTGATGTCGAGCCAGAGATGCTCGCCGTAGGGTGAGCGGACGCCCTTGCCGCGGCGCATGTGCTCGGCCATGCGCCGCGACACCACGTCGCGCGAGGCGAGTTCCTTCTTGTCCGGCTCGTAGTCGGGCATGAAGCGGTAGCCGTCGACGTCCTTGAGCAGGCCGCCGTCGCCCCGGCAACCCTCGGTGACGAGGATGCCGGCGGGCACGATGGCGGTGGGATGGAACTGCACCGCCTCCATGTTGCCCAGACGCGCCACCCCGGTTTCCAGGGCCAGGGCGGCGCCCATGCCCTCGTTGATGAGGGCGTTGGTGGAAACCCCGTAGATGCGGCCGTAGCCGCCGGTGGCGATGACGGTGGCGCCGGCCAGGTAGGCGGCCAGTTCGCCGCTGACGAGGTCGCGCACCACGGCGCCATGGCAGCGCCGGCCATCGTGGATGAGGGCCAGGGCCTCCTTGCGGTCGTGCACCGGAATGGACTCGGCGATGACCCGGTCCGATACCGCGTACAGCAGCGCATGACCGGTCCCGTCGGAGGTGTGGCAGGTGCGCCATTTGCGGGTGCCGCCGAAGTCGCGCGCGGTGATGAGGCCGTGCGCCGCCTCCCGTTCCAGCAGGGTGACGGGTTGACCGTTGATCACCACGCGGTGCTCGCCGCTCCGCACCCGGCTCCAGGGCACGCCCCAGGCCGCCATTTCCCGCGCCGCCTTGGGCGCCATGTGGGCGAACATGCGCGCGACGATCTGGTCGCAGCCCCAGTCGGAACCGCGCACCGTGTCCTCGAAGTGCACGTCCTCGCTGTCGCCCTCGCCCTTCGCGCAGTTGCCCAGGCTGGCCTGCATGCCGCCCTGCGCGGCGACGGAGTGCGAACGCTTGGCCGGCACCAGCGACAGGATCAGGGGATGCAGGCCGCGCCGCCGCATGCCGATGGCCGCGCGCTGCCCGGCGAGGCCGCCGCCGATGATGAGCGCATCGGTATGGATGAGTTTCATGGAGCGGTCTTGATCCAAGCGGGGATGTAGGGTTCGCCGACGCGGTCGGCGTGCTCGATGCCCAGCTTGATGTACGCGGCCAGGCTGAGCAGGCCGAGCACCAGGAAGAACACGGTGAAGGCCCATTTTAGGCGCCCGAGGATGCGCAGCGAGCGGCGCGGGTCACGGAAGGCGACCCACTTCACCGCCAGACGATACAGGCCCACGCCCGCATGCAGCTCGACCAGGAACAACAGGACCAGGTACAGCGGCCACATGCGCCCGCTCCATACCCGGTCGGCGGATTCGTAGGGACCGATCAGTTCCGGGTGCGTCAGCATCAGGTAGAGATGCACCGGCGCCAGGAAGAACATGGCGAAACCGGTGAGCACCTGGACCAGCCACAGGGTGGTGTCGCCGTGGCGCAGCCTGCCCATATGCCGCCAGAAGGCGGCGTGCTGTTTCCATTGCGCGGGAAATTTGCGCAGCGCCAGCCAGGCATGGACGACCAGCATGGCGGAGACGGCGGCGACAAACAGGGAGACCAGCCAGGGCAGGGAACGGCCGAAGAAGAAGTACCCTTCGAAGAAGCGCGCGACCGTCCAGAACGCGTCGTGACCCAGCAGGATGGTGGCCACGAAGAACATGTGCAGCCACATGAACAGGCCCAGGAACAGGCCCGTGACGCTTTGCAGGACATCCATGCGGGCAGGCCAGGGGCTGCTCCGAGGGGGTACCGCGGCGGGTGTTAAGGCGGAGAGAATCACGATATTAGTCTCCGCTAATATGCTACACCTCCGCGCGCTTGTCTTACAGTCTTAACATCGCGCTTTCTATCCAGGCCTCGGTCTCGGCCAGCACCTGCGTGGCCTTGCGTCCGGCGGTGGGGATGGGCGGGCCGATGAGCACGGTGATCTCGCCCGGCCGCTTGACGAAGGCGTTCTTCGGCCAGCAGCGGCCGGCGTTGTGCGCCACCGGCACCACCGGCACGCCCGCCTTGCTGGCCAGCCAGGCGCCGCCGACCTGGTAATTGCCCTTCTCGCCGGGCGCGACGCGGGTGCCTTCCGGGAACACCAGCACCCAGAATCCGACCCGCAACCGCTCCTTGCCCTGCGTCTCGACCTGTTTCATGGCTTCGCGGCCGGCGGCCCGGTCGATGGCGATGGGGCTGAACAAGGCCAGGCCCCAGCCGAAGAAGGGGATGTGCAGCAGGCTCTTCTTGAGCACGAAGGACAGCGGCGGAAAGATCTGCTGGAAGGCGATGGTCTCCCAGGCCGACTGGTGCTTGGACAACACCACACTGGGTTCATGCGGCAGATGTTCGAGGCCCTCGACGCGGAAGCGGATACCCAGGATGACCCGCGCCAGCCAGATCACCACCCGCCCCCACAGGGCGATGACGCGGTAGCGCGGCAACGGCGGCAGAAAGAACAGGGGCAGGACGCAGAGGACGAAGGGAACGGTGAACACCGCCTTCAGCACGAAGAACAGCACGGAACGCAGGAACGACATGCAGCGCTCAATCCGTCTCGGAAATGATGACGTTGGCCGCCTCGCGCAGATCCTCGAACACCGGCACGTACTCCGGCAGCCCGCCGCCCTCGATCGTGCGCAAGCCCTTGCCGGTCTTCACCAGCATGGCCTTGGCCCCCACCGCCAGGGCCGCCTGCGCGTCACGCAGGGCGTCGCCGATGGCCGGGACGCCGCGCAGGTCGACGTGCAGGCGCTGGCCGATCTCCTGGAAGAGGCCCGGGTTGGGCTTGCGGCAGGCGCAACTGGAATCGGCCGCGTGCGGGCAGAAGAACACCGCGTCGATGCGGCCGCCGGCCTGCGCCACCAGCTTGTGCATCTTGGCGTGGATGGCGTTGAGGGTGGCCATGTCGAACAGCCCGCGGCCGACGCCGGACTGGTTGGACGCCACCACCACGCGGAAACCCGCCTGGGTCAGGCTGGCAATGGCCTCCAGACTGCCGGGAATGGGGTTCCACTCCTGCGGGCTCTTGATGAACTGGTCGGAGTCGTAGTTGATGACTCCGTCGCGATCGAGGATGACGAGTTTCATGCGGCCTCCATGCACTGTACTTGGCTAGCCCAAACACCCGGACCCGCTCATGCCGCCAGCCGGGACAAATCGGCCACCCGGTTCATCGCGCGATGCAGCAAGACCAAAAGACCCAGGCGATTGGTCCGCAGCGCGGGCATCTCCGCATTCACCATGACATGGTCGAAGAATGCATCCACGGGTTCCTTGAGTGCCGCCAGGGCGCGCAGGGAGGCGGTGTAGTCGCCGGCCGCGAAGGCGGCGTCTGCGACCGGCTCGACCTGCGCCAGGGCGGTATGCAGGGCGCGCTCGGCGTCCTCCTGGAACAGCGCGGTGTCGACGCCGGCCTGAACCTCGCCCTCGGCTTTCTTGAGGATGTTGCCCACCCGCTTGTTGGCGGCGGCCAGGCTGGCGGCCTCCGGCAGGTCGGCGAAGGCGCGCACGGCGGCAAGGCGCTTGGGCACTTCGCCCAGACGCTGGGGACGCTGGCTGACGACCGCGTCCACCTCCTGGGGCGTGTAGCCCTGTTCCCGCAGGAGGCCGGTGAGGCGGTCGTAGATGAAGTCGAGGAGTTCATCGCGACCAACCGCCATCTTGGCGTCCCATAGCAATCGATCAATGTCCAGCTGCAGATCGCGCTCGATCAGCATGCGGACCACCCCCAGCGCATGGCGGCGCAACGCGAACGGATCCTTGTCCCCGGTGGGACGCTCGCCAATGCCGAACAGGTCCACCAGGGTCTGTAGCTTGTCGGCGAGAGCGACACATAAGCCGACATCGTTGCGCGGCAACTCGTCGCCACTGAACCTTGGCTTGTAGTGGTCCTCTATGGCGTCGGCGATATCCTCGGGCAGGCCGTCGTTGAGAGCGTAGTAGCGGCCCATGATCCCCTGGAGCTCCGGGAATTCGCCCACCATATCGGTGAGCAAGTCGGCCTTGGATAGGTTGGCCGCCTGATCCGCCTTACGGGCCAGTTCAGTTCCCTCCGGCCACAGAATCCGGGCGCCGATTTGGCTGGCAAGGGCGGCGACCCGCTGCACCCGTTCGCCTTGGCTGCCCAGCTTGTTGTGATAGACCACCTTGGCCAGACCGGGCACCCGGTCCTGCAGCGATTTCCTGCGGTCCTGGTCGAAGAAGAACTTGGCGTCGGCCAGGCGCGGACGCACCACCCGCTCGTTGCCGCCGATGACGGCGCTCGGGTCGTCCGGACGGATGTTGGAAACGATGAGGAAGCGGTTGCTGAGACGGCCCTGGGCATCCAGCAGGGGGAAGTACTTCTGGTTCGCCTTCATGGTCAGGATCAGGCATTCCTGGGGCACTTCCAGGAATTCCGGCTCGAACTGGCAGAGCAGGACGTTGGGCCGTTCGACCAGGGCGGTGACTTCGTCCAGCAGGGCGGCGTCCTCGATGGCTTTCACGCCACCGCCGACACCGGCCGCCGCGGCTTCGAGCTGGCGCACGATCTCGGCGCGGCGCTTGGCGAAGCCGGGGATGACCGCGCCCTCGCCTTCCATCTGGGCCTCGAAACTGTCGGCTGTGCGGATGGCGACGGGATGGCTCGCCGCCTCGAAGCGATGACCTTGCGTCTCACGGCCGGCGTGCAGGCCCAGGGTGGAGACCGGCACCACCTCGTCACCGTGCAGGGCCACCAGGCCGTGGGCCGGGCGCACGAAGTTCACGGAGCTCCAGCCGTCGGCGAGCTGGTAGGCCATGGCCTTGGGGATGGGCAGCTTGGCCACCGCTTCGTCGAGGGCCTTCTGCAGGCCGGCGACCAGGGTGGCGCCGGCCACCACGGTATCGAAGAACAGGGCCTCGGCCTTGCCGTCGGCGGCGCGCTTGAGTCGGGGCAGCACGCTGGCGTCCAGGCCCAGGGCGGCGAGCTTCTTCAGCAGGGCGGGCGTGGCCTGGCCATCGGCGGTCAGGGCCACGCTGACCGGCATCAGCTTGTGGGAGACCGGCTTGTCGTCGGCCTGGGCGGCCACGCCGCTGACGTGGACGGCCAGGCGGCGCGGCGAGGCGAAAGGCGTCGCGATGCTATCGGCGGCGGTCAGCCCCTGTGCCCCGAGGCTATCGAACAAGGTGGCGGCGAAGGCCTCGCCCAGCCTCGATAGCGCCTTCGGCGGCAGTTCCTCGACGAACAGTTCGACCAGCAGATTCTTACTCGACATAGGTAAACCCCGTCATTCCCGCGCAGGCGGGAATCCATATTGTTCTTGATTCCGTCTGGATTCCCGCATACGCGGGAATGACGGCCAGGATCATGACTCCGGTCACGCCGCCTTCTTCTCGGCCTGCTTTTCAATCTGCGCCTGCACTTCCTCGGCCCAGGCCTTCGGCGCCATGGGGAAGCCCAGGCGGGCGCGGGAATCGAGGTAGCTCTGCGCCACGGCCCGGGCCAGGTTGCGGATGCGGCCGATGTAGGCCGCCCGCTCGGTGACCGAGATGGCGCCGCGGGCGTCCAGCAGGTTGAAGGTGTGGGCGGCCTTCAGCACCTGCTCATAGGCCGGCAGGGCGAGCTGGTGCTGCATGAGATGTTTGGCCTGCTTCTCGTGGGCGTTGAAGGCGGTGAGCAGGAATTCCACGTCCGAATGCTCGAAGTTGTAGGTGGATTGCTCCACCTCGTTCTGGTGGAAGACGTCGCCGTAGCGGACGCCGGGCGCGTACTCCAGGTCGAAGACGTTGTCCACGCCCTGCAGGTACATGGCCAGGCGCTCCAGGCCGTAGGTGATCTCGCCGGTGATGGGCTTGCAGTTGATGCCGCCCACCTGCTGGAAGTAGGTGAACTGGGTCACTTCCATGCCGTTCAGCCACACCTCCCAGCCCAGGCCCCAGGCGCCCAGGGTGGGGTTCTCCCAGTCGTCCTCGACGAAGCGGATGTCGTTCTTCCTCAGGTCGAAGCCCAGGGCCTCCAGGGAACCGAGATACAGCTCCAGGATATTGGCCGGCGCCGGCTTCAGCACCACCTGGTACTGGTAGTAATGCTGCATGCGGTTGGGGTTCTCGCCGTAGCGGCCGTCCTTGGGCCGGCGGCTGGGCTGCACGTAGGCAGCCTTCCAGGGCTCGGGACCGAGCGCGCGCAGGAAGGTGGCTGTGTGGCTGGTGCCGGCGCCGACTTCCATGTCGTAGGGCTGGAGCAGGGCGCAGCCTTGTTCGCCCCAGTAGCGCTGGAGGTTGAGGATGATGTCCTGGAAAGCGGGCATGGTCTGAGGATGCGGGCCAAAGAGTGCGAATTCTAACCGCTACGCCGCGGGGACGCGGGCTGTCGAATTCCCGACATTGATCCGCCCAGGCCACCGTCTAAATTGGATAAGTGCATCGTTTGATAGGGAGGCCGGCGCAACCGGCCTTTCATGGAGACCATCATGTCGCGCCGCCCATCCTCCCGTGCCTGGTTGCCGTTCTGGGCTCTGCTGCTTGCCTGCTTCGCCACCCTGCCCGCCCTGGCAGACGAACTTCAGGCCGACCGCACCGAGTTCGCGGTGGGGGAAACGGTCACCCTGAAGATTCCGGATGCGATGGGCTTGCTCAAGCCGAAGTGGCGCGCCATCCCTTCCGGCATTGTCCAGTTCACGGACAAGGAGCGGACGGAGGCGAAGGCCAAGGGAATCGCCCCGGGCAAGGTGCAGGTGTCGGCGACGGTGGATTGGAAGCTGGGTTCGACGACCTACACCATCGCGCTGAACGTGACGGCCGGAGACAGCAGCCGGATCAAACCTGTCATCAAGGACGGCAGTACCGAACCAGGCCGGCGCCCAGTCCTGGATGACCCGCGCATGATTCAGATTGGCGAGCTGTTGAAGCGCTATGAGGTCGAGTTGGGCGGCATCCGCGCCCTGTTCGACAAAAGTGGCGACGGCGGCAAGACCCCCTCCCTGGACCCTTCTGCCCAGGCCAAGCTGGCCCTGGTCACCGAGGGGTTCTTCAAGGAGCTCGGCGGGATGGGTCTGAGTGTGCGGGACCTGCAGCAGTTCAAGGAACAATACAAGGCTGCGGGAGGGGGCGGCAGTGCTCTGTTCCCGGGCCAGGGGGCCTGGGACGACGCCTTCCTGGGCACCGAGCGCGCCCTCATGATGGGCCGGTCCCAGCTGGTGCAGCGCCTGTGGATGGAAACCCTGCAGGACACCTTCAAGGCGAATCCCGATGCCGCCGTGTTCGGTGAGATCGACATCGGTTCCTGGGTGAAGATGCGCCTGGGCGACCTGGGCTTCCAAGCGGACATCGATTTCTCCAGCGTGGCCATCGATTCGGACCTGAACCGATGGATCGTGGAAAACTTCCAGAACAAACTGGGAAAACACATCAAGCTGGACATGGTCCAGGCAGATGCCCTGCTCACACCCCACGGACAGGCTACGCACGACGTGTTCATCGGCGACTGGGGCAAGACCTTTGCCGAGCTGGACATGCTCAAGCGCTCCAAGTGGAAGCTGATCAAGGTCGAGAAAAACCCGGACGGCAGCCTGGCCCTGGACGAGAACGGCAAGCCGAAGATCCGCCTGGTGGAGAAGCCGGGTACGCAACTGTTCTGGGAAGTAGCCTTTCGCAAGCTGGAGGCGGGCAAATTCGCCGAAGTGGAATTCCCCAAGATGGATCTGGCCAAGGAGCCCATGCTGTCGCTGGAGATGCTCAGGCACGGTATCCACGACATCGAGCACGGCCCCTACTCCCGCGGTCAGAAGCTGATCAAGATGCTCAAGTACGCCGAGCGCAGTTATTTCATGAGCAAGAAGGCGGTGGCGGAGTTCGGCTTCAACCCCTATGCCGCCAACGACCCCCTGTTGGCCCAGGCGGCTGAAAAGATCATCGCCAACAAGAACGACCCGGAAAAGGTTGCGGACCTGCTGCGCACCCTGTCCGGCGAGGAGATCACCTCCGACAACGTGGAGGCGGTCACCGACAAGCTGGTGGCGCGGGCTAAGACGGCCATGCACGACAACGCCGCGCGCGCCCTGGCCTTCCGCCTCAACGCCATCGCCAAGATCGACAACGATGCGGCGCGCCAGCAGGCCGCCGAGAAGCTGTGGCGCGACCTGGGCACGGAACTGGACACCTTCCGCAAAACCTCGGGAGACCCGCCCAAGATCATGGTCGAGGCCCAGGACATGGCCAAGGCGGTCATGGAAGGCAAGCTGCCTCCGGCCGAACTGGACTCCAAGGCCAACGAACTGCACAAGCTGCTCAACGACGCCTACAAACTGCCCGATTCGGTCATCGACCGCATCCTCATGTCCGACAGCGTCCTCAAGCTCAAGGCCACCCTGCGCAAGCTGGGCTGGATCGAGAAGGCCATCGACGACTTCGCCAACAAGGCCAAGCAGAAGTTCCCCAACATGGCCAAGTTCCACGGCAAGGTGGTGGAACTCAACGAACAGCTGGAGAAGACCACCTCGGGTTCCTTCCTGCTCAAGGCGACGGACTGGGCGGACAACGGCTTCGCGGTGTACGAGGCCTATTTCAACGGCGAGGCGCACGAGGCGGTGTGGAACGCATCCGTCGCCATGGGGCGCATTGGCGCGCAGATGCGCTTTCCCAGCCTGCAACTCCCGCTTGCCGTGTACGACAGCCTGAGCAGCGGTTCGCCCAAGCCCCTGGGCATGGCCGTGGCCTTCATGTACTTCCCCTTCGCCGGGCAGATGTACATGGTGAGCACGCAGATGCAGCGCGCCGACGTGGCCATGCGCGACACCGAGTTCTACAACGCCCTGGACAAGGTGCTGGCGATCACCCAGTTCGATACCCAGGGCAAGGTCACCGGCTTCAGCCTGCGCAACATCCTGGGCAAGGAGATCGACAGCGAGACCATCTCGCCGCCCGGCAACCGCAAGGCCATCGTCGCCCTGTTCACCAAGCCAGACAGCACCTTCTACGTCTCGCCCAATTTCCGCTACTGGTCCTCCCTGGTGCCGAAGCAGGACGACCGCTTCGGCCGCTACGAGAACAAGCTGCAGAACCTGCGCCGCTTCTTCGGCCTGAGCGAGGACGTGCGCTACATGACCGTGATGCTGGAGAACTTCAAGGCGAAGTCGGACGCCATGCCGCAGGACAGGTTCGCCGCCCAGCGCCAAGCGGCCCTGCAGCGCATGGAGGACCAGCTCACCGAGACCCTGTGGGTGGCGATGGCGGACATGCTGGAGTCCGCCGCCAAGTCGGTCAACGTGGCCGAGCTGGAGGCCAAGGCGAAGAAGTGCGAGGAAGACCTCAACCTGGCCGACGATGACCTGGGCAAGGACAAGGGCCTGCGCTCCAGGATCAAGTGGGAGATCCGCCAGAATTCGAGCCTCTGGACCGGCGAGAACCCCTACGCCGTATCGCTGGTGTACGACAAGTACCTGAAGGCCTGCGAGCGGGTCGACGCCCTGCGCAAGCAGGTCGTGCTGGGCGTCTGGCACAACGGGTTTGGCATCGACTACGTGGCGGCCCAGGGCAAGCCCATGAAGGTCTTGCTCATGGGCGGCAAGTCCGGCGCGCCCACCCTGTCCGGCGATCCGGACAAGGACGTGGAACTGGCCGAGGCCACCCTCGCCGCCCATCAGGCCCGCGCGGAGGGCATCCGCGCCGACCTGGCGGGGGCACTGGGACGCGCGCTCGACGCCGCCCAGGACAAGGCGCACCTCAAGGCCCTGGGCCAGATCGGCCTGGAGTGGGAACACCTGCTCGACGACTGCGCCGGCCGCGCCGCGCCCAACTGCGAGGCCGGCGTGCGCGCCGCCCTGCAGGACCGGGTGAATCGCTACAAGGACTACCTCGCCAAACTGGCGGCCGGCAACCAGGCCATGACGCTGGAAATCACCGGTCCGTCTGAAATGAAGCTGGGCGAAAGCGCCGACTTCACCGCCAAGTTCGCCAAGCCCGAGGACAAATCGCGTCCCGGCCTGGCCCTGAACTGGTCGGTGAACGGCCAGTCCGCCGGAATCGGCGAGAAGGTGAACGTGAAGGCCGAGCGGGCGGGCGGCATGAACCTGATGCTGAGCGCCACCAGCAAGGCTTCAGGCAGCGAGAAGAAACTGGGCGAAGCGGTCCGCGCGGTGACCGTGAAAGACCCGACCGGCGGCAAGCCGCCCGCCGCCAGCGCCAATCTCGCTGCCGAGATTGACGCAGCCCTCAAGGCGCGCGACTGGAAGCGCCTGGTCGACCGCCTGGACGTGGAGAAGAAGAGCGACCTGAAGATGAAGAACGTGGTCGCCTGGCAAGCCAACATCGACGCCCTGGGCGTGGCGCTGACCACCCTGAAGAACGAGCGTATGGACTGGGCCTTGGCCTGGCGGCCCTATATCGACGCCCTGGATCACATCGACTCCCTCACCTGGGATAAGCTCACGCGCCAGGTGGAAACCAAGCGCAATGAAGTGGAACGCCGTTGCTGGGACAACAGCAGCGACCGCGAAGCCAGCGACAAGCGCATTGCCCGATGCCAGACCGAAGGCCGCAAGTTCGAGGAAAGTTGCGTCGGCACTTGGCCGGCCCAGCATTGGGAGGAGATGAAGCGCATCCGCATCGCGAAACAGGAACTGGGCGATGCCGTGCATCTGCTGCACAGCGCCGGCTATGGCGGCTTCCGCAACTGGTTCGAGGCGGTGGAAGCCTTGGCCGAGAAGCACAAGCTGCCCTTCCCGTACCCGAAACCCGTCACCCCGCGCCTGAAATACGCCCTCAGTTGCGCCAACGTGGATCTGACGACCGGCAAAAAGCCCCAGGATAACCTCTCGACCATTCAGGTCCGGGTGGAAATACCGAGCGCCATCGTGCCCTTCGGCAAGCCAGTGACCCTCAACGCCAGCGCCGGTGGCGGCAAGGCACCATACACCTTCGCTTGGTCCACCGGCGCCAGCGGCCAGCGGGCTTCCGTGACGCCGCGCTGGGCCGGTGAATGGACGGTGACCGTGACCGCCACCGACGCCGACGGCAAGACCGGCGAAGGCCAGGGCACCCTGATGGTGTCGCCCGCCAGGGTAAAAATGAGCGGCACCCAGCCCCAAGTGTTCTACGGCAGCCAGGCCAGCCTGTCCCTGCCCGGCAAGGAGCCGCCGCCACCGGTGGCCGACCCCTGCGACGGGCGCAAGGCTACCAATCCCTTCGACGAATGCCTGCGCATCAACGCCGATGACCTCAAGCGGGTACCCGCCGCCACTCCCGGCTATGTGCCGCCCGCCCCCGGCATGGTGCACGACGTGAGCCAGGTCCAGGCCCTGCCGGAAACCGGGCCGGCCCCGCGCGGCGGCAAGCAGCGCGTGGTCTGGCAGTCCGAGCCGGCCGTCGGCTTCGTCCCGGCCACCAGCGAAGATGGCCGCACGCGAGTCACCTATTCGCGCATGGGCCGGGTCAAACTCTGGTGCGAGATCCAGGAAATGGTCGAAGGCGCCTTCCATACCGTCGGCGAATGCGACCAGGAGACGGTGGAGGTGGTCGCGCCCAAGTTCTCCGTGAGCTTCACGCCCGCCGAGGGCCAGGGCCGCATCGGCCAGGACATCCGCCTGCGCATCGCCAGCGAGCCGTCCGTGCCCGACGACCTCATCGACTTCCGCTGGTTCGACCCGGCCACGTCCAACCGCCTGGAGCTCACCCCCAACGCCCGCGAGATCAGCTTCAAGGTGAAGGACGCCAAGCCGGTGGTGTTCAAGGCCCTGGCGCGTGTGCCACACCACGGCGACGGCATCGCCGACATCGCCGCCACCTACACCGGCATGCAGTTCCAGGTGAAGGCCTGGGCCGAGGAGCCCGGTACCCGGCCGATGATGTGGGACCCGGTGAAGGGCGGCCTCAAGCCGGTGCCCAGGGGCCAGTACGCCACCCACGAGCGCATCCCCCTGCGCGCCGAACTGCAGGTCGGCGAAGCCCCATCGGACCTGCGCTGGAACTGGACCGTCAACGACGGCACCACGATCTCCAATCCCATCTCCCAAACCCCGACGGTTTCCCGTTCCAGCGCGGGTGCCATCGAGGCCAACGTGGAGGCGAGAGACGCCCAGGGTAGCGTGCTGGGCAGCGCCAGCGTCAGCCTGCCGGTCATGGAGGTTCGCGACACCCCGCCGGCGCCGGTGAATCCGACGGTCAACCTGTCCGCCGAGCGTAACAGTGTGGAACGCGGGGCGAAGGTCACCCTCAGCGCCGATGCCAGCGGTGGCAAGCCGCCCTACAGCTATGCCTGGCAAGGCGCGGCCGGCCAGGGCGGCAAAGCCAGCCTGACCGCCACCCAGCCCGGCAACCTGACGGTGAGCGTCACCGTCACCGACAGCAAGGGCAACAAAGGTACGGCCAGCACCACGTTAGAAGTGACCGATAACCAGGCCGATCGCAACCGCAAGGAAGCAGCCCGCCTGGGCGAACAGGCGCGCGCCCGCTTGGGGCAGAACGATCTGCCCGGCGCCATCCGTCTGGCCAAGGAGGCGAAAGGACTAGACGCCAACGCCGCCGGCGCGGCCGCATCCGAGGTTGCCGCCGCGGCCAAGAAGGCCGGCTGGGAAGGCGTCTACGACCGCGACTTCAGCAATGTCATTGCTAACCTGGAGGCGGCGTACCAACTCAACCCTGCCGACAAGGACGCCAAGGACAAGCTGGAGCGGGCCCGGCGCTTCGTCCAGGTCTGGCCGCAGGTAGAGACCAAGGCGCGAGAATTCGACGCCCAGGTGGCGCAGAAGAAATATTTCAGCGCCCATCGCAGCCTCCTGGCCATGCAGGAATTGCAGCGCGACATGCCCGGCACCTCTGAGAAGGCCCTGAACACCCGCATCCAGCGGGACTTCGACGCCGGCATGGCGGAATACAACCGCTTCATGCGCCAGGTCGAGGAGACCCACGCCCGCTCCGCCCGGGACGAGAACTGGGCACTCATGCTGGAAAACGCGGAAACCGCCCTGCAGCGCGAGCACAGCCTGGCCAACGAAAACAGCCTCAAGAGCAACGTCGAGTTTGCCCGCCGCATGCTGCGCCAGCAGGCGGAAGCCAAGGCGAAGCAGGCTGGCCAGCCGCTGAGCCTGGCCGGGGTCGGCGGCCGGAAAGGCACGCCGCGCGCGGTCAAGGGCGTGACCGTCGATGACAGCTCCGGGATTCGCCTCAAGTCCACCGACGAGAAGCGGCTCGTCCTCGACATCCCGGTGCCGACGCCCACCCAGGCCGCAGCCGTCGCCATTGTCTCCAACCTGGACGACGCCACCTACCTGGAACAGGGCAAGACCATCGCCCGCATCCTCGTCAGCAAGGACACCGGCGACGAAATTCTGGACATCCAGGCTGGCGTGCACACCAGCGAGTGGAACTATGCCGTGGGGCCGAAGCACAAGCGGGTAGACAGCGCCGACATCGGCGACAACCGCTTCCTGGTCGTGCTGCCGCTGTCGCGTCCCGGCATGGTCAGGGGCCTCCGGGTCGAGTACGTGGAAACCAACGCACCGAAGTGGTCCGGCCACGCGCCGGGCTTCGTCCTGCGTGGCGTCAGCCTGGTGGCCGACACCAAAGGCCTGACCCTGACACCAACCACCGGCACTCCGCCCCAGGCTAGCGGCAGGGCTTCGGTGGCCGGCATATGGCGCACCAGCGAGGGCGAGTTGACCCTGGTGCAGAGCGGCCTCGGTGTGAAGGGCAGCTATACCAGCGACGGCGGCGAGATTGTCGGCGAGATGAACGGCAACGTGCTGGAGGGCTACTGGATCGAGAACGGTTCCGCCGAGCGTTGCGCCACCGCGAAGAATGGCCGCCACCATTGGGGCCGGATCCGCTGGACCTTCGAAGGCGGCAGGTTCTCCGGCAACTGGAGCTACTGCGACAAACCCGTCGCCGGCGGCGGTAGCTGGAACGGTGAACGCATCGGCGATGTGCCGCCCGGCTATGCGCCTCCGGCCAGCGCTTCCAGCGGCTCCGCCGCGGGCACGGAAGCGGCCGGAAGCAAACCGGCCGGCGCCACCTCCGACGAGGAATGGACCGTGGTGGAAACCACCCCCGGCATGTACCGCCTGGAGCGTTCCGCCACCCAGGCCCGCGTCGCCCGCCAGGCCAACAATCCCGGCGGCCTGCAGTACGCGGGACTGCGCCTGAACCGGGGCCTGCCCGCATCCGGCGACTTCTCGGCACAAGTGAGTTTCGCCGACGCGCGCATCGAAGGCGGCCTCAACCAGATCGAGCTGCAGGCCACCTTCGCCGACGGCTCCATCTTCTACGTGGTGCGCGACCGGGAACGCAGCGGCAGCCACATCTGGGCGCCCAACCTGCAAGGCGACGCGCCCTGCGGCAAAGCCGGCGTCCTGCGCATGGAACGGCGTGGCGACACCGTCACCGGCTATTGCGACGGCCGCACCATCTGGTCCGCGCCGCGCAAGGCCGCCATCACCCGCCTGCAATTCGTGCTGCAGAACAACGCCAGCAACGATCCCATCTCGGTGACCTTCCGGGATTGGCGCTTCAGCGGATCGGCCGGGACGGCCTCAGTCACCTCATCTACAGTCCATGCCGGCGGTCTCGCCGGCAGCCCGCGCATCGCCGAACTCACCTGGCTCGGCATGGACGAGGACCGCGTCGGCGAGTGGGGCAATGGCAAGCCAAACGGCACCCGGGACGGCCACTTCCGCCTTACCCTGGATGCCCCGGGCCGCTTCGCCCTCCCTAATCTTTCCGTCTGGAGCGCCAACGAGAAAGGTGAAAAGGCGGGCGGCCAGATCTGGCACACGAAGAACGGCAACAACTGGATGCTGGCCGTGTTCCGCGACGGTCGCCAGCTCAACGCCAGCCACGTGGCCAGTCTGGGCGAGTTCTCGGGCCGGGTCACCCTGGACCTCTACGCCAACAGTTCCGGCTGGTTCAATCCCGGCCAGTGGTTCCTGCTGGAAATTGAAACCGCCGACGGCAAGTTCGTCCGCCAGTTGATTCGTCTGGGCACCGTGGGCACAAGTCACGGCGGCATCGTTGCGCCCCCTGGCGGCCGCGACTACACAGGCCATGACAGTCCCATCGCGACACCGGACAGCCGTCCCGGATCGGGCTACCTGCGCATCGAAGCCTGCGTCGACGGCAGTGACTGGATCAGCCTCGATAACGGCAGGCTGAACCACCACCACCGCGCCTTCGACCAGATCGGCACCCATGGCGGCTGCCCCGTCTCGCACCGGGTGGCGGGTGGCGGTTTCCTGGTCGATGGCCTGCCCGTCGGCCTGGCGCGCCTGCCCATGCCGGTGGGCATGGCCGGAATCGGCCGCTTCGAGGTCGAGCGGGGGCGCGGTCAGGTGCGCATGGACGGTGCCAACCGCATCCTCATCGACGACGACGGTCCGGGCGGCTCCGACGTCTACATCATCCGCCTGTACCCGAGCGCCACGACGACGGGCACGCCGCCTGTCGCCATCGTTCCGGGGGGGCGCGACTACACCGCCGCTCCGGTCCAGGGCCAACTGATCTTCGAGGTCGGCAACATCGGCGGGGTCGGCAACGGCCCTTCGAAATCGTCCAAATTCACCCTGGCCGCACCGCACGTCGTCACTCTGATCCGCAACTATCACTGGAACGGCGCGCGCGGCGCCGCGCCTGGCAGCATCGCCCTGAAGGCCAAGGATGGCGGCAGCTACGGCCCCTGGCAGGCGACGGGCAGTCCCGGCCAGGGCGGCGTGCCGAACGCGTACTGGACGGTCTACCCGAACGTCACGCTGCCGGCCGGCACGTACACGGTGATCGATTCCGACCCGGCCACCTGGTCGCACAACGCGGAATCGAACAACCGCGGCTTCGTCCGCGTCGAGGGTTATCCTGCCGATGCCAGCCAGCCGTCCGCCTCGCCGAGCACCGGCAATAGCCAGGCCGACAGCCTGATGAAGGAGGTGGACGGGCTGCTCGATGCCGTCAAATCCCTCAAGGGTCTCTTCGGGAAATGACCGGTGAGGTCACGGCGGGCATCTGCAAAGCACCGCCCGTGCGGCTGCGAGGAACCGCTGGCCATCGGACAAGCGGGTCGCGAGCCAGGGTCGACTTGCTGGCTTGCGGCCCTCCTCGTCACGGTGGCGCTGGCCTACGCCAATGCCCTCGCGGCCGGCTTCCAGTTCGACGATTTCAACATCATCGTCGACAACCCGGCGGTGCATTCCCTGGCCGCCTGGTGGGCCGGCATGCCGGGCATCCGGCCGCTGTTGAAACTGTCCTATACGCTGAACTGGCTGGCCGATCCGGGTCCGATCGGTTTCCATGCGGTCAATGTCCTGCTGCACCTGCTCAACGTCGCCCTGGTCTGGCGCTTGACCGCGCACCTGCCGGTCCGGGCCAGCTGGCAAGGCGGCCCTGAACGGTTTCGCGCGCGCATCCTGGTCTCCCTGCTGTTTGCCTTGCACCCCATCCAGACCGAGTCGGTGACCTACATCAGCGGCAGGTCGATGAGCCTGATGGCCGCCTTCGGCCTGGCCGCCCTGCTCTGCTGGCTGCAGGCGCCGGCCAGCACGCGGCCCCTTCTCTGGCGGGGGCTGGCCCTGCTGCTGTTCGCCGCCGCCGTCGCCAGCAAGGAGGTGGCGGTGGTCTTGCCGCTGGCATTGGTGCTGCTGTATCTGCAAGACGCCAAAGAGCGGCCGTCCCCCTTGCGGCTGATGCTGGTGGTCGGCCTATTCCTGGCAAGCCTCATCGGCCTGCTGTTCTGGCTCGGCTACGGCTATCTGCTGACCGCGCCCATGCAGCGCGGCCTGGCCGCCAACCTGGCCTCGGAAATCCACGCCCTGTTCTATCTGCTTGGCCAACTGTTCCAGCCGCACGCGCTCAATATCGATCCCGACCTGCCGGAATACCCCGGCTGGGCCCTCCTGCCCGCGCTGGAGGCCACGGCCATCATGGCGCTGCTGGGCTATGCCTGGACTGCGCGGCGGCGCCACCCCTGGCTGTTCTTCGGCCTGGCCTGGTGGCTGCTCCTGCTGCTGCCCACGCACAGCCTGATTCCCCGCGCCGACCTGGCCAGCGAACGGCATTTCTATCTGGCCGCCCTGGGGCTGTACTGGATCGCGGGTGTCGCCCTGGCCAGCCTGCCGGCATTGCGCCCCGCGCCACGCTGGACCGCCATGCTGGCGGGACTGGCCATCCTCGGCATGTTGTTCACGGCCCTGCGCAACACCGATTACCGGGATGAGATCAGCCTCTGGCGCGCCACCGCCGCCCACTCGCCCGGGAAAGCCCGGGTCTGGAACAACCTGGGCTACGCGCATGCCCTGGCCGGCCAGACGCAAGCGGCCCGCGCCGCATTCCGCGAAACCCTGCGTCTCGATCCCAAACACGCCCACGCCGCCCGTAATCTGAACGCACTGGACGCGGGATACTTCTCCCAGATGCAGGAACTTCCCCACCCCACCGACCGGAGACCGCCATGAGCGCCAAGGAACACCTCACCTGGGAAACCGACCTGCGCCTGTTCAGTCCGGAGATGGCGAAGGGCTGGAGCCTGGCCATGGTGGCCACCTGGCTGGTGATGATGCTGATCCTGGGCATCGTCTTCGTCGCCCAGGGCGAGGCGGAGGACCTGCCGGATTTGGCCGGGGTTTTGCTGGCGGTGACGGCGGGCCTGTGGCTGCTGGGCTTTCTGGTCATGGCCCTGTTGTTCCGGGGCGGACTGCGGGTGCGCTACACGGTTTCCGAGACCGGCGTCCGCATGGACACCCTGGACAAGGTGGCGAAGACCAGCAATCGCCTGGCCATCGCCCTCGGTGCCCTCTCGGGCAAGCCGGGGCTGCTCGGCGCCGGCCTGATCAACCGCTCCCGGGAATCGGAAGCGGTGGCATGGGATGGCGCCTTTCGCGCCGAGTTGCGCCCGCAACGGCATCTCATCGTCTTCAAGGGATCCTGGCGCAGCCTCATGCTCGTGCAGTGCACGGCGGAGAATTACCCGCGCGTGGCGGCAAGAGTGCAGGCCGAAATGGAGCGTCATGGCACCAGCCGGCGCATCCCAGGCAAATCACCGCTGCCCGCCTACCTGGGCCGCACCCTGCTGGTGGCCCTGGCCAGCTTTCCCATCTTCGCCCTGCACGAGGAATACGACCTCGACGTGTTCCTGCCGCTGCTGATGTTCTGCTTCGCCCTAGCGACGATCTGGCTGATTCCCCTGTTCGGCTGGGTGGTGCTGGGCAGCCTGGGGCTGATCGCCTTCACGGTGCTGGCGCGCTTGCTGGAGGAAACCCCGTCGTACATCCGGCCGGGGCAAACCTTCACCCTGCTTGAGGTCATGAGCAGCGAGGACTGGCTCATGCTGGGCCTGGCCGGGCTGGGCGCGGGGGTGCTGGTGTGGTTGTCGCTGGGCGCCCTGCGCGGGCGCATCCAGGCGGCGCTGATGGCTGACCAGGGCGACATGGGCTGAGGCTAGGTCGTGCCTGTCGGAAACTCGTCGGCGTGCATGGCGTTTCGCCGCCCCGCATCCCCCTGCTGACCGGAAACCCGCGTCAAATCAGGGATCCGTGCCAACGGCAGGTCCGGCACGGAGCTTGCAAGGTCATGGTGGACACCACGGAGGACACCATGACGATCACCCTCACCCCTACCCTGACGATCCGCATCCGGCGCGCCGCCGACCGGGCCTCGCGGGTGATCCGCACGCACACGCGCCGCCTGTCCATCACCAGCCTGTCCTTCCTGAAGATGGAAGTGATGCTGTTCAGGTACCACATCAAGTAATCACACGGGAATCACCAGGGTGGCCGCCAGTCCGCCGCCCTCCCGATCCTCCAGTTCGATCCGCCAGCGATAGGCATCCGCCAGCTGCCGCACGATCGCCAGTCCCAGGCCACTGCCCCCCTCCTCCCGGCTGCGCGAGGTTTCCAGGCGATGGAACGGGCGGAATACCGCCTCACGCTGATCGGCTGGAATACCCGGCCCACGGTCCAGGACGGCGATGCGGATGTCCGCCTTGCCGCGGACCAGTTCCAGTTCCACAGGAGCGTCGCCACCGTAGCGGCGGGCGTTGTCCAGAAGATTTCCCAGTATCCGGCGTAAGGCCGCCTCGCCCACGCGGGCGCGGCAGGGCGCGCCCGGCTGCCAGCGCAGCGGGCCGAGGCGCGCGGCCTGTTGCGCGAGATCGTCCAGCACCTGGTTGAGGTCGCACTCGACCAGGTCATCCACCTTGAGGGCGCGGGCGAAGGCCAGCATGTCGGTAATCAGGCGGTTCATCTCGTCGAGATCGCGTTCCATGCGCGCCACCAGCGCGGCATCGCCACCCTCCAGCAGAGACAGGGCCAGCCTGAGGCGGGTGATGGGCGTGCGCAGATCGTGGGAAATGCCGGACAGCAGCACCGTGCGGTTCTCCAGCAGGGCGCGTACTTCGCCGGCCATGCGGTTGAAGGCGACGGTGAGTTCGCGCAGTTCACGGGCGCCGGTTTCCGGCAGTCTCTCCGGATCTTGTCCGCGGCCGATCTCCGCCGCCTTTTGCGCGAGCCCGCGCAGTCGCCGGCTGGAGCGGCTGACCATGACCAGGGCGGTGAGGACGGTGAGGGCGGCCCCCAGGAGAAAGATGCCCATGGCCGCGAGCGGCGCTTCGAGGACATAGCGTTGGCGGTCGTAACCGACACGCAAGGTGGTGTCGGAGACGCGGATCTCCAGCCAGTCCCAGGCCGCGTCCGGCCCCTGCTTGAGGGTGACGGCCTGGCCCGAGCGTCGGCTCAGGGCGGCCTCGGCGAGGGCCGCGAAGTAGCCCGCGTCGGTGGCCTCGGGCAGTGGCTCGCGCGATTCGGCCAGCACCAGGTCGTGCCGGAAAGCCAGTTCCAGCTCGTAGTCGGTGCGGGTCTCGGGCGGCAGTTCGACCCAGGTCTGGGCGGCGAGGATGATCTTCGCCGCCAGATCGTCGGCGGAACGTTCCGCCAGGGGGCGGATCACCATGCTCCAGACCACCGCGAAGGCCAGGGCCTCGAACACCAGGAAGGCGGCGAGCAGGACGGCGGCGGTGCGGCCGAACAGGGTCTGCGGGACGAGGGTCAAGCGGTCCTGCCCTTGGGCGAGAACAGGTAGCCCTGGCCCCAGACCGTGCGGATATAGGCCGGATTGGCCGGGTCTTCCTCCAGTTTGCGGCGCAGCCGGGTAACGCGCACGTCGATGGATCGGTCGAAGGGATCGCGTTCGAAACCCTTCAGCCAGTCCATGATCTGGTCGCGCGACAGGGCGCGGTTGGGATGCTCGACAAACAGCTTGAGCAGGCTGAACTCGGCCTGGGTCAGGGTGATTTCCTCGCCGTCCCGGCTCAGGCTCTGGGCCGCCAGGTCGAGGACGAAGGGACCGAAACGCACCGTCTCGTCGCCCCCCGCCTCGGCCTTGGCCGCCACGCCCCGCCGCAGCACGGCGCGGATGCGGGCGAGCAGCTCGCGCGGGTTGAAGGGTTTGGCCAGGTAGTCGTCGGCACCCACCTCCAGGCCGACGATGCGATCGATGTCCTCGCCGCGCGCGGACAGCATGATCACCGGTACGTCGCGCGCGGATTTGAGACGTCGGGTCAGGGCCAGGCCGTCCTCGCCGGGCAGCATCAGATCCATCACCACCAGATCCGGACGGAAGCCGGCCAGGCGCTCGTCCATCTCCCTGCCGTCGCGTGCCGTGGCCACCGCCATGCCCTGCTTGGCCAGGTAATCCGCGAGCAGATCGCGGATGCCCGCGTCGTCGTCCACCACCAGGACCTGGGGGTTCTCGTTCACCATGCTTCTCCGAAACACTCTGTTACAAATTTATCCGAAGCGGAAACCCGCGTGTTACCAGCCCCGCCTAGCATGCGAAGCGTGACAAGGAGAGATGCATGAAAGCCCGCAACCAACCCAATGCCAAATACTTCCTCGCCCTGCTGGCCAGCCTGGCCTGCGCGCCGGCCCTGGCCAACCCGTTCGAACCCGGGCCCGTGCTGCCGGCCTACGCCAAGATAGCGCAATTCAGCCCCGAGGAACGTCGCGTCATGCGCGAGCGCTGGGAACAGGCCTCGCCCGAAGAGAGGCTGCGCCTGCGCCGCGAGTTCCAGGATCGTAGCGAGCGCCTGCGTCCCATGCCCCCCGCCGAGATCGAGCGCGAAGGCCGCGGCCGGCGCGACGTCCTCGAAGAGGCGGGCCGCTTCGGCACCGGCTTCGAGCGCCGTCGCGGCGAGCGGGAACGCCTGGATCGACCCGAATCGTCTTCCTCCCCGGAAGGCATGTTCGACCGCCGCTTCTTGCGCGACGGCGAGCGTCCGTGAACCACTCAACCAAGACAAGGAGTCCCAACATGAAACGCACACTGATCACCTCCGCCCTGACCATGGCCGTGCTCGGTCTGGGCACCGCCCAGGCTTCCCCCTTCCAGGACACCGCCTGGGTCATTTCCAGCACGCCGGTCTATGAAAGCGTGAACACCCCGCAACGCGACTGCTGGTCCGAACAGGTGGGCTACGAACGGCCACGCTCGCGCGACTACACCGGCGCGGTCATCGGCGGCATTGCCGGCGGCCTGCTCGGCAATACCATCGGCAAGGGCTCCGGCCGCAGCGTCGCCACCGCCTTCGGTGCCGCCACCGGCGCCATGGTCGGCGACAACCTCGGCAACGACGGCTACGAGTACCGCGCCCCCGCCCGGCCGCGCCACGAGCAGCGCTGCCGCACGGTGGACAACTGGAGCCGTCAGCTCACCGGCTACAACGTGACCTACCGCTACCAGGGCCACGACTACACCGACTTCCTGCCCTACGATCCGGGCCGCACGGTGAAGGTCAACGTCAAGGTCAGCCTGGCCGAACGCTATTGACCTCCTCGGCGCGCCGGGTTTGTAGCCCGGCGTGCGAGCGGTTACATTGGCGGCCTTTCCAGATGTGCAGCGATACGTGCTCCTCAGATTTTTACCGAGCCTGGCGTTGCTGGCCGCGTTGCTCGCATCGCCCGCCCACGCCAGCGTCGAAAGCAGTTTCAAGGCGGCCAGGGAAGCCTTCCAGAAGGGCCGCATGGACCTCTTCCAGAGGCACGCGGCGAAGATTCCCGCCGATCATGACCTCGCGCCCTACATCGAATACTGGCGGCTGAAGGCCAACTCCCCCGGCGTCGAGGCGCAACGCGCCTTCATCGCCCGCCACGCCGACAGCCACCTTTCCCAGATCGTGCGCATCGACCTCGCCCGCCGCTTCGGCGGCGAAGGCCGTTGGCCGGAATTCCGCGAGGAATACCGGCAACTGCCGCGCCCGGACCAGGAATTGCAGTGCCATGCCCTGCGCGCCAGCCTGCAGGACAACGAGCCCACGGCGGAAAAAGCGGCCATCGCCCTGTGGCGTGTGGCGAAGGATCTGCCCTCCGCCTGTGACGCGGTGTTCACCCTCCTGGTGGAGCGCGGCATCCTCGACACCGAGGAACGCTTCATCCGCCTGCGCCTGGCCCTGGAAACCGGCAACCTGCGCCTGGCTCGTGAACTCATTGCGCGCCTGCCGACGGAAGCGGGCATGGACAGCGACGCCCTGACACGGGGCCACGCTGGCGACGAGAAGCTGCTGGCCACAGCCGACGAGCGCCGCGGTCAGCGCGAGGCATCTCTGTACGCCCTCTCGCGCATTGCCCGGGACGATCCCGCGCGCGCCGCCGCGCTCTGGGAACAGCATCACGGCCAGTTCCCCGCCCAGGAACAGCTCTATGGCTGGGGACAGGTCGCCATGCACGCCGCGCGCCGTCATGACGCCCGCGCCCTGGAATGGTTCACGCGCGCCGGCGGCGCCCACGGCGAGGCGCAGTTGTTGTGGAAGGCGCGCGCCAGCCTGCGCGCCGGCAGGTGGCTGGACCTCTACAACACCATACAGGCCATGCCGGAAGCGATGCAGAACGAACCGGTGTGGCGCTACTGGAAGGCACGCGCCCTCAAGGCCATGAACGCGTTCTTCCCCGCCAACGTGCTGTTCGCCGGCCTGTCGCGCGAATTCCACTACTACGGGTTGCTGGCGGAGGAGGAACTGCCGGTCAAGGTGGAAACCCGCCCCCTCGAGTACAAGGTGACGCCGGACGACCTCAAGGCGGCGGAGGCCCGGCCCGCCCTGCGCCGCGCCCTGCTGCTGCGCAAGCTGGACGACATGGGTAACGCCATGGCGGAATGGAGCTTCGCGCTGGGCGGCCTGGACGACCGCCAGCTGCTGGCGGCGGCCGAACTCGCCCGCCGCGAGGGCTGGTACGACCGCGCCATCTTCACGGCCGAGCGCACCCGCGAGGTGCACGATTTCGATCTGCGTTATCTCGCCCCCTACCGCGACCTGGCCAGCGCCCAGGTCAGCCAGAACGGCCTCGACGAGGCCTGGATCTACGGCCTGATGCGCCAGGAATCCCGCTTCGTGCAGCACGCCCGCTCGGTCGCCGGGGCGCAGGGCCTGATGCAGATCATGCCGGCCACCGCGCGCTGGATCGGGCGTCAACTGGGTCTGAAGGCGAGCGCGTACAAGGAGATGCACCGGCCGGAGAACAACATCCGCTTCGGCACCTACTACCTGAAGCGCATCTACGACGATCTCGACCAGTCGACGGTGCTCGCCACCGCCGGCTACAACGCCGGGCCAGGCCGCGCCCGCCGCTGGCAGGCGGATGTTCCCCTGGAGGGCGCGATCTACGTGGAGAGCATACCCTTCGCGGAAACCCGCGATTACGTGAAGAAGGTGCTGGCCAACGCCATGTACTACCGCAGCCGCTTCGGCGGCGATTCCGTCACGCTGAAAGACCGTCTGGGCGTGGTTCCCGCGCGCCGCGGCGTGGCGCCCGTGAATCAGGACGAGAAGGCGCCCTTCATCGAATAGGGTCCGGGTTGCGCGCGGACGGCCAACGGGCGAGGAATCCGGCATGAGCGGGTAAAATCCCGCCATCTTCATTCCGTTCCTCGATCATGCCCATGCAAACACTTTGCGTTCTCGGCGGTGGCGGTTTCATCGGCCACCATCTCGTCAGCCTGCTCGCCGCCCGTGGCTACCGGGTGCGCGTACCCGCCCGCCGCCGCGAGGATGCCAAGGCCCTGCTGGTGCTGCCCGGCGTCGAAGTCATCGAAACCGACATCCACGACGAGACCTGTCTGCGCGAACTGCTCGGCGGCGTCGACGCGGCCGTCAACCTGGTCGGCATCCTGCACGAAACCGCGCGCGGCGACGCCGACACGCCCAAGGCCCGGCGCGGCAGCTTCCGCCAGGCGCACGTCGAACTGCCGCGCAAGGTGGTCGCCGCCTGCCGGGAATGCGGCGTGCCGCGTCTGCTGCACATGAGCGCCCTCGGCGCCGACCCCACCTCCGCCAGCGCCTACCAGCGTTCCAAGGCCGAGGGCGAGGCGGTGGTCCTCGGCGCGGCGCAGGCCGGACTGGCGGTCACCGTGTTCCGGCCCTCGGTGGTGTTCGGGCCGGGCGACAGTTTCCTCGCTCTGTTCGCCGACCTGCTCAAGCTGGCGCCGGTGGTGCCCCTGGCGGGCGCCCATGCCCGCTTCCAGCCGGTCTATGTCGGCGACGTGGCGCGCGCCTTCGCCGACGCCCTGGAGCGGCCGGAAACCTTCGGCCAGGCCTACAACCTGTGCGGTCCGCGCGTCTATTCCCTGGCCGAACTGGTGCGTCTCACCGCGCAGACCCTGGGCATGACGCGCTTGGTCCTGCCTCTCGGAGATGGCGCCTCCTATCTGTTCGCCCGCGTCATGGAACTCAAGCCGGGCGCGAAGATCATGACGCGCGACAACTACCACGCCATGCGCACCGACAACGTCTGCCCCCAGGGTTTCCCCGCCTTGTTCGGCGCGCCCACGCCGCTGGAGAGCGTGATCGGCTATCTGCGCGAGGATGATCCACGCCGGCAATACTGCGCCTTCCGCGCGCGGGCCGGGCGCTGAACCTCGCATGGACTTCCCGCCCACCATCCGGGCCTATGTGGTGGGCGGGGCCGTGCGCGACCGCCTGCTCGGCTTGCCGGTGCGCGACCGCGATCACGTGGTGGTGGGGGCCTCGCCGGATGACATGATCCGCCTGGGTTTCCGCCCCGTCGGCCGCGATTTCCCGGTGTTCCTGCACCCCGAGACCGGCGAGGAATACGCCCTCGCCCGCACCGAACGCAAGACCGCCCGCGGCTATCGCGGCTTCGTCGTGCACGCCGCGCCCGAGGTCACCCTCGAGGAAGACCTGCAACGGCGCGATCTCACCATCAACGCCATGGCCGAGGACGCGGACGGCAGCCTCATCGACCCCCATGGCGGGCAGGCCGACCTGTCCGCGGGACTGCTGCGCCACGTCTCCGCCGCCTTCGCCGAGGATCCCGTGCGCATCCTGCGCGTGGCCCGTTTCGCCGCGCGCTTCGGCGACTTTCGCGTGGCGCCGGCAACCCTGGAACTGATGCGCGCCATGGTCGACGCGGGTGAGGTCGACGCCCTGGTGCCGGAACGGGTCTGGCAGGAACTGGCGCGTGGGCTGATGGAGGCCACCCCCTCGCGCATGTTCCTGAGCCTGCGCGCCTGCGGCGCCCTGGCGCGCCTGTTGCCGGAACTGGATCGCCTGTTCGGCGTGCCCCAGCCCGAGAAGCACCACCCGGAAGTGGACACCGGCGTGCACGTCATGGCGGTGCTGGACGGGGCCGCCCGTGCCGGCCTTTCGCTGGCCGCGCGCTGGGCGGCGCTGCTGCACGACCTCGGCAAGGGCACCACACCGCCCGAGCTGTGGCCCTCCCACCATGGCCACGAGGCGCGCGGTGTCGGCCTGGCAAGGGCCGTCAGCGAACGCCTGAAAGCGCCGGCGGAATGCCGCGACCTGGCCATCCTGGTGGCGCGCGACCACGGCAACGCGCATCGCGCCCTGGAACTGCGCCCGGCGACGCTGGTGGAACTGTGCGAACGCCTGGATGCCTTCCGCCGGCCCGAGCGCTTCGAGGAATTCCTGGCCGCCTGCGCCGCCGATTTCCGCGGCCGCGCCGGCCACGCCGAGCGGCCCTATGCGCAGGCCGACCACCTGCGCGAAGCGCTGCGCGCGGCACGCGCGGTCGATGCCGGCGCCATCGCCGCAAGCGCCGGGAAAGACATCCCCGGCGCCATCCACGCCGCCCGCGTGGCGGCGGTCAAACAGGCCCTGCAGGCGCGTCGGCGGGAAGCATGAAGCCGGAGCTGCTGCGCCTGTTCCCCACTCTGGCCGGGTTGCCCGTCGCCCTGAGCGAGGAACTGGAGCGCCATGCCCGCGACTTGCGCGCGCCCGCCGGCACGTTGCTGTTCGATGCCGGCGCCGCCTGCCAGGCCCTGCCGCTGCTGCTGGAAGGCCACGTGAAGGTGAGCAAGCGGGCGGAGAACGGCCGCGAAATCCGCTTGTACAGCGTGCGCCCGGGTGAACTGTGCATCGTCACCGTCAGTTGCCTGCTCGGCGGCGAGCCCTATCCGGCCACCGGTATCGCCGAAAACGAGGTCACCGCCGTGGTCCTGCCGCGCGCCCTCATCCTGCGTCTGGTGGCCGAGCATCCACCCTTCCGCGACATGGCTTTCCACCTGTTCGCCGAGCGCCTCGCCGGTCTCATGCAACTGGTCGAGGAAGTGGCTTTCCGCAAACTGGACCGGCGTCTCGCCGCCTGGCTGCTGGCCCGCGCCCCGCACATCGCCGTTTCCCACCAGGCCATCGCCGACGAACTCGGCAGTGTGCGGGAAATCGTCTCCCGTCTGCTGCGGCAGTTCGAGGAACAGGACTGGGTGCGCCTCGGCCGCGAGCGCATCGAGGTGCGCTCCATGGCGGACTTGCGCAGCCTGGCGGACGGGAACTGAACACACCCGGCCGGGTCGATCGGCCACCCGCGAGCGCTTGTGGAACTTTGGTCACAGAGCAGCACCCGGCGCGGCGCTATGCTGGAGACATCCCCGTGGCATCAGCGGGGAAAACCTTGCGGCAACCTGACAGGAGGATGGACATGAAAGCAAACGTTGGCGGTATCGATCGCATCCTGCGCATCGTGGTGGGGCTGGCCCTGATCGTCTGGGCGGCCATGGGTGGCCCGGTGTGGGCCTGGATTGGCGTGGTGCCCCTGGCCACCGGCATCGTCAAGTTCTGCCCGCTCTACCCGCTGCTGGGCATGAGCACCTGCCCCGTGGACAAGTAAGCGCGCGCGAGCCCTGGAGAACGCCCCGTCAAGGGGCGTTCTTCATTTCAGGAACAGCTTGTAGGCGGGATTGCGGGACTCGTTCCAGTAGCGGTAACCGAGGCCGTCGAGGAAGTGCTGGAAGGTGGTCTTGTCCTTGGCCGGCACCTGCATGCCCACCAGCACGCGGCCGTAGTCGGCGCCGTGGTTGCGGTAGTGGAACAGGCTGATGTTCCAGCCGCGGCTCATGCTTTCGAGGAACCTCATGAGGGCGCCGGGACGCTCCGGAAACTCGAAGCGGTAGAGCACCTCGTTTTCCACCTGCGGCGCGCGGCCGCCCACCAGATGGCGGATGTGCAGCTTGGCCATCTCGTTGTCGGACAGGTCGAGCACCGGCAACTGGTGCCGGGTCAGGGCGGCCAGCAGTTTGTCCACCTCGGCCTGGTTCTGCACCTGGATGCCGACGAAGACGTGCGCTTCCTCGGCATCCGAGAAGCGATAGTTGAACTCGGTGATGACCCGCCCGCCGATGAGGGCGCAGAAGGCCTTGAAGCTGCCGGGCTGCTCGGGAATGGTCACCGCCAGCACCGCCTCGCGTTTCTCGCCCAGTTCCGCGCGTTCGGCGACGAAACGCAAGCGGTCGAAGTTCATGTTGGCGCCGGAGGCGATGGCCACCAGATTGCGGTTCTTCGCCTTTTCCCGCTCCGCCCAGACCTTGGCGCCGGCCACCCCAAGCGCGCCAGCGGGTTCCAGGATGGAACGGGTGTCCTCGAACACATCCTTGATGGCCGCGCAGATCGCGTCGTTGCTGACGCGGATGACCTCGTCGACGTACTGCTGGCAGAGGCGGAAGGTTTCCTCGCCGACCTGCTTGACCGCGACGCCGTCGGCGAAGATGCCGACCTGCGGCAGGACGAGGCGTTCCTTGCGGCACAGGGAACGCGCCATGGCGTCGGCTTCCTCCGGCTCGACGCCGATGACCTTGATCTCCGGGCGCAGGCGCTTCAGATACACGGCGATGCCGGCGATCAGGCCGCCGCCGCCCACCGGCACGAACACCGCGTCGATGGGTGCGCGCGCCTGGCGCAGGAGTTCCATGCCGATGGTGCCCTGGCCGGCGATGACCTCCGGGTCATCATAGGGATGCACGAAGGTCTTCTTCTCTGCGCGGGCGATGGCCTTGGCGTGCTTGTAGGCGTCGTCGTAAGAATCGCCGTGCAGCACCACAGTGGCGCCGCGCTTGGCCACCGCGTCCACCTTGATGGCCGGCGTGGTGGCGGGCATGACGATGGTGGCTTCACACTTCAGCACCTGTGCCGACAAGGCCACGCCCTGCGCGTGGTTGCCGGCTGAGGCCGCCACCACGCCGCGCTTGAGTTGCGCCCGGGTGAGACCGGCCATTTTGTTGTAGGCGCCGCGCAGCTTGAAGGAGAACACGGGCTGCATGTCCTCGCGCTTGAGCAGCAGGGTGTTGCCCAGGCGGCGCGACAGGTTGGGCGCCACTTCCAGGGGGGTTTCGTGGGCCACGTCGTAGACGCGGGCGAGCAGGATGCGCTCCAGATAGTCCGTCATAAAACTCTCCCCCTCCCCCTCAGGGGGAGGGCAGGGTGGGGGTGGGTTTACGGTCACAGTTGGCCCGGCATTTGAACCGGGCAATGAAGGCCGCTATTCTCGGGGTTTCCGACCAAACGACAAAGCGAATCGCGCCATGATGACCCAAGACGAAATGAAGCAAGCCACGGCCCGCGCCGCCATCCAGTACGTGCCCGCCGGCATCATCGGCGTCGGCACCGGTTCCACCGCCAATTTCTTCATCGACGAACTGGCCCACATCAAGGGCCGCATAGACGGCGCCGTGGCCTCCAGCGTCGCCACCGCCGAGCGCCTGAAGAAGCAAGGCATCCGCGTCATCGACCTGAACGAGGCCGGCGAGATGGAGGTCTACGTCGACGGCGCCGACGAGATCACCCGCCACATGGCCATGATCAAGGGGGGCGGCGGCGCGCTGACGCGCGAGAAGATCGTCGCCGCCTGCGCCAAGAAGTTCGTCTGCATCGCCGACCAGAGCAAGCTGGTGGACGTGCTGGGCAAGTTTCCGCTGCCGGTGGAGGTGATTCCCATGGCCCGCTCCTACGTGGCGAGGCAACTGGTGAAGATGGGCGGCAACCCGGTGCTGCGCGCCGGCTTTACCACCGACAACGGCAACGTCATCCTCGACGTGCACGGCATGAACATTCTCGACCCGGTGGCCATGGAAGCCGAGATCAACCAGCTCGTCGGCGTGGTGACCGTCGGCCTGTTTGCCCGTCGGGGGGCGGACGTATTCCTGATGGGCACGCCGGACGGGGTGCAGACCCTGACGCGCTGAGCCAGGCCGCGGGGCCGATCAGCCCCGCCGTTCCAGGTCGTCGAAAGCGCCCGGCTCGGCCACCGGCACCTTGTACTTCTCGCTGGCCCACTCGCCCAGGTCGATGAGCTTGCAGCGCTCGGAACAGAACGGGCGCCAGGTGTTTTCCGGCCGCCACGCCACGTCCTCACCACAGGTGGGGCAGGCCACGACTTTGACTTTCTCTGTCATCGAAGTCTCCCAATAAGAAAAAGCGGCTTGCGCCGCTCTTCCTCACCCGGCCTTGCGGCCACACTCTCCCAAAGGGAGAGGGGTGGCGTGTCAGGTCGAGAAGGAGGAACCACAGCCGCAGGTGGAGACGGCGTTGGGGTTCTTGATGACGAACTGGGCGCCTTCCAGGCCCTCGGTGTAGTCGATCTCGGCGCCCATCATGTACTGCATGCTCATGGCGTCGATGAGCAGGGTGACGCCGTTCTTCTGCATGACGGTGTCGTCGTCGTTCTGCACTTCATCGAAGGTGAAGCCGTACTGGAAGCCGGAACAGCCGCCGCCGGTGACGAAGACGCGCAGTTTCAGTTCGGTGTTGCCTTCCTCATCGATGAGTGCCTTGACCTTGTTGGCGGCGCTGTCGGTGAAGTTGAGGGGGGTCATTTCGGTCGCGGCGTTCATCGCGATACTCCTATGTCAGAGGTCCAGGTGCGGGGCATTATTGGCGCCGGGTCGGCGCCCGTCAACCACGGGGTAAATAGGGATTCGGCCACGAATATCAAGGCATCACCGGAATCTGTTCGAGACCGGTGTTTTCCGGCCGGCCGAACAGCAGGTTCATGTTCTGCACCGCCTGGCCGGCGGCGCCCTTCACCAGGTTGTCGATGACGGACAAGACGACCACCGTGTCGCCCCCCTGGGGACGGTGCACGGCGATGCGGCAGAGGTTGGAGGCGCGCACCGAACGGGTTTCGGGATGGGATTTGGGAGGCAGCACGTCGACGAAGTACTCGTCGGCATAGCGCTGCTCGAACAGGGCCTGCAGGTCCACGTCCCGGGTCAGCTTGCAGTACAGGGTGGCGTGGATGCCGCGGATCAGTGGGGTCAGGTGCGGCACGAAAGTCAGGCCGACGCTCATTTCCCCGGCGAAGCCCGCCATGCGGTTCAGGCCCTGGCGGATCTCAGGCCAGTGCCGGTGGCCGGGCACGGCGTAGGCCTTGAAGGTATCGCTGGCCTCGGCGAACAGGGTGGGCACCTCCGCCTTGCGGCCGGCGCCGGAGACGCCGGACTTGCAGTCGGCCACCATCCAGCCGGTATCCACCACGCCGGCTTCCACCAGGGGCAGGAAGCCCAGTTGCACGGCGGTCGGGTAGCAGCCCGGATTGGCGATGAGGCGGGCGCCCTTGATCTTGTCCCGGTTGATCTCCGGCAGACCGTACACCGCTTCCGCCACCAGATCCGGACAGGCGTGCTCCATGCCGTACCACTTCGACCATTCGGCGATGTCGGTGATGCGGAAGTCGGCGGCCAGGTCGATGACCTTGACGCCGGCGTCCAGGAGTTCGCGGGTCTGCTGCATGGCCACACCATTGGGGGTGGCGAAGAACACCACGTCGCAGGACTTCAGGGGCGCCTCCTCCGGCGTGGAGAAGGCCAGGGCGACGCGGCCGCGCAGGGAGGGGAACATGTCCGCCACCGGCATGCCCGCTTCCTTTCGGGAGGTGATGGCCGCCAGTTCCACGTCCGGGTGCTGGGCCAGCAGCCGCAGAAGTTCGACGCCGGTGTAGCCGGTACCGCCGACGATGCCTGCCTTGATCATGAGCTTGCTCCTTGTGCAAAACAAAAAGCCGCCAGGAAAGGCGGCTTTTCGATCTTCCAAACCATGAATTAACGCTTGGAGAACTGCTTGCGGCGGCGCGCCTTGTGCAGGCCGACCTTCTTGCGCTCGACCTCGCGGGCGTCGCGGGTCACCAGGCCGGCCTTCTTCAGGCTGCCCTTCAGAGCGGAATCGTATTCGATGAGGGCACGGGTGATGCCGTGGCGCACGGCGCCGGCCTGGCCGGTTTCGCCACCGCCGTTGACGTTCACCATGATGTCGAAGTTGCCGTCACGCTCGACCAACTTCAGGGGCTGGCGCACGATCATGCGGCCGGTTTCGCGCGAGAAGTACTCGTCGACGGGCTTGCCGTTGACGACGATCTTGCCGGAACCGGCCTTCATGAACACGCGCGCGACGGAGCTCTTGCGGCGGCCGGTGCCGTAGTAATAGGTGCCGATCATTCGGGATCCTCAGATTTCCAGGGTTTGCGGCTGCTGCGCGGCGTGGGGATGCTCGCCGCCGGCATAGACCTTGAGTTTCTTGATCATGGCGTAACCCAGCGGGCCCTTGGGCAGCATGCCCTTCACGGCCTTCTCCAGGGCGCGGCCGGGGAAGCGGGCCTGCATCTTGCCGAAGTTGGTTTCGCGGATGCCGCCGGGAAAGGTGGAATGGCGGTAGTACACCTTGTCCTCGGCCTTGTTGCCGGTAACGCGAATCTTGTCGACGTTGACCACGACGATGTAATCACCGGTGTCCACGTGGGGAGTGTAGATGGCCTTGTGCTTGCCACGCAGGCGGCGGGCGATCTCGGAGGCCAGACGGCCCAGCACCTTGTCGGTGCCGTCCACCAGATACCAGCCGTGCTGGACCTCGTGGGGCTTGGCGGAGAAGGTTTTCATGTCGCGATCCAAAATTGGGGACTACGGAAAAACGCGGATTTTATGGAGCCCGGACCTGGCTGTCAAACCTGGCTTGATGTGAGGCCCGCTGTGGGGATAATGCGGGCATGTCCTACTCGTGGTTGCTCACCAATTTCGTCGCGGCTTTCCTGCTGCCGCCACTCAGCCTGTTGCTGGTGGGCGGCATCGGCCTGCTCCTGCTGCAACGCCGGCGCCGGCTGGGCAAATGGCTGATCGGCCTGGCTTTCGCGGGCCTGTGGGTGCTCTCCATGCCGATCGTCGGCAATCTCCTGCTCGACAGCCTGAAGCCGCCGCCAGGCGCGCACACCGGCAAGGAGGCGGAAGCCATTGTCGTGCTGGGCGGCGGCAAGATCCGCGACAGCCTGGATTATGGCGGCGACACCGCCGGGCGCTACACCCTGGAGCGCGCGCGCTATGGGGCGCGGCTCGCGCGGCAATGGCGCAAGCCCCTGCTGGTGACTGGCGGCGCCCCGGACGGCGGCCGCGCCGAGGCCGACATCCTGCGCGCCATGCTGCGCGACGAATACGGACTGGATGCGCGCTGGCTCGAGGACACCTCGCGCAACACCCGGGAAAACGCGCGCCATTCCGCGGAAATCCTGCACCGGACCGGCATCCGGCGCATTTATCTGGTGACGCACGCCTGGCATCTGAGGCGCGCCATGCCCGAATTCGAGGCGGCCGGTTTCCAGGTCATCCCCGCCGGCACCGGCTATACCCTGGCGACCCGGCTCACCCCGCTCGATTTCCTGCCCCATCCAAGAGGACTCGAGGCCAGCTACGTGGCCATGCACGAATGGATCGGCCTGCTCTGGTACCGCATCCGCGATTGAACCCAGCCAACCCCTGGAGGAAAAACCAATGAAATCCCGCGTCAAATGGGTCGAAAACGTCTGCTTCATGGCCGAATCCGGTAGCGGCCACGCCATGATCATGGACGGCTCGCCGGACATCGGCGGCCGCAACCTGGGCCCGCGCCCCATGGAGCTGCTGCTCATGGGCGCCGGCGGCTGCACCTCGGTGGACGTGGTGATGATCCTGCAGAAGAGCCGTCAGGACGTCAGCGGCTGCGAGGTGGAAGTCTCCGCCGAGCGCGCCGACGATCATCCCAAGGTGTTCACCAAGATCCACATGCACTTCACCGTGCGCGGCCGCGGCCTCAAGCCGGAGGTGGTGGAGCGCGCCATCAAGCTGTCGGCGGAGAAGTACTGCTCGGCTAGCATCATCCTGGGCAAGACCGCCGAGATGACCCACGACTTCGAGATCATCGAGGAGCCGCCGGCATCCGCATAAACCTCAGACGGCCTCGTGCTCCGTCTCCAGCCATTCCAGGGCGATGCCCGGTTCGTCGAAGACGCGCAAATCGGCGTCGACGAACAGTCGATTCAGCCAGGCGACCCACACCATCCACTCGTCGCCGGTGACCACCGCGATCTTGCGGAAGTCGTAGCGGTGCCGGCGCGAAAACTTGATCTCCTCCCAGGCCAGGTCGAGGGTGTAGTTGACCATGTCGCGCAGATCCATGAGCAGGTTGACGCCGCCCTGGAACTGGATGTCGTGCTCCACCTCCTGCTCGAATTCCTTGTAGTCGGCCAGGGTGAATTCGCCGATGACGCTGACGGAAACCAGCTTGCCTTCGCTCTTGATGGCTATCACTTCGCGCTCCTCGCGTTGAGTAGTACGGCCCAGACGCCCGCGGCCACGGTCAGCGCCATGCCGATCCAGGCCACGGCGGGCATCTCCTGCCGCCAGACGATGATGTCAAGGATACCGCTGAATACCACGGTGCTGAAGGCGAAGCTGGCCACCACCACGGTATCCCCCCGCTTGTAGGCGCGGGTCATCGCCAACTGGCCGAGCGTGGCCAGGGCGCCCAGGGCCAGCAGCCAAGGCAGCTCCTCCCGGCGTGGCGCGTGCCAGCCGGTCAGGCTGGCGAGCGCGGCGGAGCCTGCCATGGCCACCAGGGCGAACCAGAACACCGTGCGCCACTCCGGCTCGCCCAATTGGCCGAGCCGGCGCACGTGGATATAGGCGAAGGCCGCCAGCACGGCGGACAGCAGGCCGACGAGTCCGGCGAGAAGCAGGCCGGAGGCGGCCGTCCAGGGGCGCAGCAGCAGGACCACGCCAAGGAAGCCGGCGGCCACCGCCAGATATTGGCGGACGCCGGGGCGCTCGCGCAGTTGCCAGGGCATCAGCAGGGCGAGGAACAGGGGCGAGGCGTAGTTCAGGGTGACCGCCACGGACATGGGCAGATGGATGAGGGCGTGGAAAAAGGTGGCGAGCGCGGCGAATCCCACCAGGCCACGGCGCACATGCAGGCCGACGTGCGCGCCCCGCAAACCCCGCCAGGCCACGCCATCACCACGCGCCACCAGCACCAGGAAGATGGCGACCAGGCCGAACAGGGAGCGGTAGAACACCAGTTCCGCGCTGGAAAAGGCCTGGCCCAGGCTTTTCACCACCACGCTCATGAGGGCGAAGCACAGCCCCGCCACCAGCATCCAGGCGGAGCCCAAGGCTAGGTCCGCGGGACCCGAGAACACCCCCCTTTGACAAAGGGGGGTTGCGGGGGATTTACCAACGACCGGCTATGCCAACCGGCTTCAAATCCCCCCTGCCCCCCTTTACGAAAGGGGGGAAAAGCATAGGTCACTTGCCCGCTCCTTCAGGCAT
>VGVT01000008.1 GCA_016873935.1 Betaproteobacteria bacterium
GCAATTGCTTGCGTATGTCGGCTTCGGCGTTGCGGAACATGCCTTGCACCGCCTTGTTCATGTAGATGATGTTGCGACCGTTGTCCGCCATCATGACGTTGGCCGAGACGTTGTCCAGGGCGATCTTTACCCGCAGATTCTCGTCGGCATGGCGCTTGGCTTCCTGAACGTCGAAGCCCAACTTGGTCTGCATGGCCTCCAGTGCTTCCAGAACCCGCCCCACCTCATCGTGGCGGTCGATGGCGATGGCGTTGTCGTAACGCCCTTCGGCAATCTGGTTGAAATAGCCAATGGTGCGTTCCAGCGGCCGGGCGATGGCGCGTATCAACATCCAGGCGAACCAGATGGCGAGGGCGATGCCCAGGCCCATGCCGACCAGACCGACCGTCAGCAGCTTGTGATAGCGCGCCTCGGCCGCCTGGTAGTCGGCCTGGGCCTTGTCCTGCAAGAGCGCGCGCAGAACCTCCATCTTGTCGCGGGCATCGGCGTAGAGCGGATTGACCTTGGTCAGCAGGATCTGGGTGGCGGCCCGATAGCCACCTTCCTTCACCGCCCCCATCGCAGGCTGCAAGCCTTCCTGCACATAGCGCGCGCGCGCCTCGGCGAAGGCGGCGACCGCCGCGGCCGTCTCTTCCGGTAGCGGGATGGCGTTGAACTCCTCCAAGAGCGCGGTGATCTTGTCGCGGTTCGCGGCGATCGTTTCGACGTGACGCTCCACCGGATGGTCGTGCTGGGCGGCGAAGGGGCTGGTGGGGTCGTGCTGTACCGTGAGCGCCACCTGGGTCTGGTTCTCGCTCATCAGGCGCACGACCTGGCCCAGGATGCGGATGGGCTCCAAACGCGACTGATAGAGCGCCTGCATGTCCTTGTTGGTGATGGACACGCCGCCCATGCCGATGGCCGTGCCGACCAGGATCATGGCCACCACCAGGGCCATGATGCCGGCCAGGCGCTGCTTGATGCTCAGCCGGCTCAGCCAGACGCGGATGCCGGTGGCATGCAGTGACTTGACCTTGCCCTCGTTGAGGGCCCGGTACAGGGTCTCGGCCTGGGCGATTTGGTCACGGCCGGGTTTGTATCGCACGGACAGATAGCCGGTGATCTGGCCGCTCTGGCGGATGGGGGTGACGTGCGCCTCCACCCAGTAATGGTCGCCGTTCTTGCAACGGTTCTTCACCAGGCCCACCCAGGGCCGGCCGGCCTGGATGGTGTCCCACAAATCCTTGAAGGCGGCCGCCGGCATGTCGGGATTCCGCACGATGTTCTGTGGGGCGCCCATCAGTTCGTCTCGTGTAAAACCGCTGATGGCGACAAAAGTATCGTTGACGTGGGTGATGACCCCGCGGGTATCGGTGGTGGAAACGATGGTTTCCCCGTCCCGCATCTGGCGCTCGACGCCCGTCACGGGCATGTTCACTCGCATGCTGTATTCCTCGACTTGTCCACAGGCTATGGCCCATCACCGGCAAGGGGGAAATCGCCTCGGGTGATGCCGAGGAGTTATCGGCAAGCGCCGTCGCTTCTTTAACGCCAAAGGCATCTTGGCGGCTCTCCAGGCTCCCCTATCACGCAAGCGCGAGAACAGCCGGGGGGGTGGGAAACGGGCATGGCATGCATGCCCTGGCGTGCAAACAAAGACATGCCCGTTGAGCCTGCGCCCCCCTCCCGGAGCGGCCGGCGACGGACCCTGGAAACTCAGCCGGTCAGCCGGCGCAGGGCTTCCCGGTATTTCTCGGCGGTGCGCGCCACCACCTCGGCGGGCAGTTCCGGACCCGGCGCCTGCTTGTTCCAGCCCGAGGCGGTGAGCCAGTCGCGCACGTACTGCTTGTCGAAGCTGGGCGGGTTCTTGCCCACCTCGTACTGGTCGGCGGGCCAGAAGCGGGAGGAATCGGGGGTCAGCACTTCGTCGATGAGGGTCAGGGTGCCTTGCTCGTCGAGACCGAACTCGAACTTGGTATCGGCGATGATGATGCCCTTGGTCAGGGCGTATTCGGCGGCCGCCTTGTACAGGGCAATGGCGGCGTCGCACACCCGGGCGGCGGTCTCCGCCCCCAGCAGGGCCGCGCATCGGGCGAAGTCGATGTTCTCGTCGTGGGCGCCCACCGCCGCCTTGGTCGACGGCGTGAACAGCGGCTCCGGCAGCTTGTCCGCCTGACGCAGGCCGGCGGGCAGGGGAATGCCGCACACCTTGCCGGTCTGCTGGTAATCCGCCCAGCCCGAACCCACCAGGTAACCGCGCACGATGGCCTCCACCGGCAGGGCCTTGAGCCGTTTCACCACGATGGCGCGGCCGGCCACCTGGTCACGTTCCGCAGGCTGAACCACCGACTCCGGCGCGTCGCCGGTCAACTGGTTGGGCAGGATGTGCGCGAGCTTGCGGAACCAGAAATCCGCCACCGCCGTCAGCACCCGGCCCTTGTCCGGGATGGGTGTCGGCAGCACCACGTCGAAGGCGGACAGTCGGTCACTGGTGACGATCAGCATGCGCTTGTCGTCGATGGCGTAGATGTCGCGCACCTTGCCCTTGTGGATCAGGGGCAGGGACTGGATGGAGGATGCGAACAGGGTGTCGGACATGATGGGCAGGCGGCTGGAGGATGCGGCATTTTAGCGGGTGGCGGGGTGGATTGCCGTATCGGCGGGGGCGCGCCGACGACGCTCCGGCCTGCAATGGCCGCTACTTTCATGGCCTGTTCCCGCGTCGGCCATGCCTCGTGGGCTGCCGGCCGCCGCGACTCAGCCGGCCAGGACGCGGTTCTTGCCGGCGCGCTTGGCCAGGTACATGGCCGCATCCGCGCGCTGATACGCATCCTCCTGGGATTCACCTGTCGCCAGTTGGGCAACCCCGGCGCTGAAGGTGATCAAGACTTTCTCATTGTTGGCGAGGAAGAAATTCCGGGTCAGTTCTCGCTGCAAACGGCTCATGGCCGTCATCGCCTCATCCAGGGGTGTGTCCGGCATGAGAACGACGAATTCCTCCCCCCCATATCGAGCGAGGGAATCCGATAGACGTATGCAGGCGCGCACCACCCCAACCAGATGGACGAGTGCCTCGTCACCGGCGGCGTGCCCCAAACGGTCATTGAGCTGCTTGAAGTTGTCGATATCGAGCAAGGCAAGGGACAGTGATGTGCCTTTTCTCTGCATGGCCGCGATCTCGCGCACCATGACTTCGTCCAGGCCCTTGCGGTTCAGGGTGTTGGTCAAAGGGTCGTGGCGCGCCATCGCGCTGGCGTTGTTGAGCTCCAGATGCAGCTTGGCGATTTCAGATTCCGTCGCCTGCACCTTTTCGCGCAGCGCAGCGAGTTCCTCCCGTGACCTCTCGGTATCCTCGGCCATGGTACGTGTCGCCTGGATCACCTCGCTCAACAGGGGAGCCATGTCTTCCAGCGTCTTCACCTGTTCAAGTTTGCGCGCGCCATCCTCCAGCCGACCATGGAATCGGGTACTCGAATCGTTCATGGCCGCGAGCCGCTCGATGAACGTGCCCAGCATCTCGCGAATTTCCGCCTGGGCCTCGATGGCCCGTTCCTTGGCCGTCGCCTGCTTGTACATCACATCGCGGATGCGACGTTCCACGTCATCCAGGCGACGCAGGCTCAGAGGGGGACTCACCGCTTCGATCAACGCGGCAACCTGACCCTCAAGCCAGGAGTCTTCCATGATCAGTTTGCTGATGTTCTCGATGATGACATGCAGCAACTTCAGCAAGGCGTGCTTGATTTGCCCCTGTTCCTCGGCCGCGAAGGCGAGGCGCCGGCAGAAGAGGTCGAACTCGTCGCGGACCACCTGGATATCCGCCATGGGGTCGCGCAGGGTATGCACTACCCCGCCCATCTGCTCCGCGAAGCCCTCATCTTCGTCGGCCAAAGCGGGACGCATGCTGTCGATGAGGCCGGCGACCTTCGAGAAACAGTCGCGGGCGTAGGCGCTGGCGTCCGCCGCCGCCGGCGGAGCGACCCCGCCGCCCTCGCTGGATTCGGATCCGATCCCCTGTTGGACATACTCCTGCAAGGCGAGCCCGACGCCTTTCCAGCTGTGTTTTCTGATCGCGAGATCGAGCTGGTCCAGCTGTTCCTGCTGGGCGACGTTATGCGCCTTGAGGGCAAGCGCGATCTGCCGCAACTGGTCTTCGGGAAAGCCCTGCATGTGGGGCTTTTCCGCGATCTCGTAGTAACACTCCTGGTAGTTGGCCGGGGTCGGCGACAGCTTGCGCGCCGATAGCAGCTTAAGCGCCTCGCGGGCAATTTCGGAGGGATGTTGGATGGGCTTCATGCAAGCGAGAGTATGCCCCAGGTCCTTGTCATGCTGGCAGATCCAATCGGTGCCCTGCCGCAGGCCTTGTCTCACTCCGATCGAGACCTTCCTGCCCGGCCTTCGTCATGGCGATGGCCTGTCAGCCAGGAACAGCCTGGGGCAGGTGGACTTCGACGCAAAAAAATGGCGGCCTGTGGCCGCCATTTTTTCGTGCATCCGCCAGGTGTTCAGTTGACCTTGGGATCCAGCTCGCCCTTGTCGTAGCGCTTCTGCATGTCTTCCAGGCTGTAGACCTTGGTGATCTTGCTGGCCATGCCGGCGGCGCCGAAGGCTTCGTAGCGGGCGGCGCAGATGCCGCTCATGGCCTTGGTGGCTTCCTTGAGGAACTTGCGCGGGTCGAAGTTCGACTTGTTCTCCGCCAGATGCTTGCGGATGGAACCGGTCGAGGCCATGCGCAGGTCGGTGTCGATGTTGACCTTGCGCACGCCGTTCTTGATGCCTTCGACGATCTCGCTGACGGGCACGCCGTAGGTCTGGCCCATGTCGCCGCCGTAGCTGTTGATGATGGCGAGCCAGTCTTCCGGCACCGAGGAGGAGCCGTGCATGACCAGGTGGACGCTGGGGATGCGCTGGTGGATTTCCTTGACGCGGTCGATGCGCAGCACCTTGCCGGTGGGCTTCTGGGTGAACTTGTAGGCGCCGTGGCTGGTGCCGATGGCGATGGCGAGGGCGTCGACGTGGGTCTTGCTGACGAAGTCGGCGGCTTCGTTGGGGTCGGTCAGCAGGGCGGAGTGGTCCAGCACGCCTTCGGCGCCGTGGCCGTCTTCCTCGCCGGCCTTGCCGGTTTCCAGGGAACCCAGGCAGCCCAGCTCACCTTCCACGGAGACGCCGCAGGCATGCGCCAGTTCCACCACGTGGCGGGTGGTATCCACGTTGTATTCATAGGTGGAGGGGGTCTTGCCGTCGGTGCCCAGGGAGCCGTCCATCATCACCGAGCTGAAGCCGGACTGGATGGAGCGGAAGCAGATGCTGGGGGAGGCGCCGTGGTCCTGGTGCATGCACACCGGGATGTGCGGGTAGGACTCGATCGCAGCGATGATCAGGTGGCGCAGGAAGGGCTCGCCGGCATAGGAGCGGGCGCCGGCGGAACCTTGCAGGATCACCGGGCTGTTGGTCTTGTCGGCGGCCTGCATGATGGCCTGGACCTGTTCCATGTTGTTGACGTTGAAGGCGGGCAGGCCGTAGCCGTTCTCGGCGGCGTGGTCGAGCAGTTGACGCAGGGATATCAGAGCCATCTGGAGTTCTCCTGTAGGGTTGAACGGTTATGTGACTTTACGTTCGCCGATGCGAACGATCTTCATGGTGTTGGTGCCGCCCGAGCGGCCGATCGGCTCGCCGATCGTGAGCAGGATCAGGTCGCCGTTACGGACCGCGCCGCGCCGGCGAAGTTCATCCTGGGCCTCGGCGAGGAGCTGATCGCGGTCGTTGCTGGAAGGTTTGAAGTTGACCGGATAGACGCCGCGGAACAGGGTGACCTTGCGCCGCGTCTCCACCTCGGGGGTGAGCGCGTAGATCGGTACGTGCGTGCTGATGCGGCTCATCCACAGGGCGGTGGAGCCGGACTGGGTCATCGCGGCGATGGCCTTCACGTTGAGGTTCAGCGCCGTGTAGGCCGCCGACTTGGCGATGGCCTCGTCCACCCGCAGGATGCCTTCCTTGCTCTGGAAGTCGTTGAAATCGGGCGTATCCACCTCTTTTTCCGCCTCGATGCAGATGCGGTTCATGGCGGCAATGGTCTCGATGGGGTAGTCGCCCACCGCCGTCTCCGCCGACAGCATCACCGCGTCGGTGCCGTCCAGCACGGCGTTGGCCACGTCGGAAACCTCGGCGCGGGTGGGGATCGGGCTGGAGATCATCGACTCCATCATCTGCGTGGCGGTGATGGCCAGCTTGTTGTGCAGCCGGGCGAGCCGGATCATGCGCTTCTGCAGGGAGGGCACGGCGGCATCGCCGACCTCCACGCCGAGGTCGCCGCGCGCCACCATGATGGCGTCGGCCGCCTTGACGATGGCCTCCAGGCCCTCCACCGCCTCGGCGCGCTCGATCTTGGCGACGATCCAGGACCTGCCGCCGTGCGCCTGCAGGATTTCGCGGGCCTGCTGGATGTCCGCCGCCGAGCGCGGGAAGGACACCGCCAGATAGTCCGCCTTGAGGGCGGCGGCGGTCTTGATGTCCTCGATGTCCTTGTCGGTCAGGGCCGAGGCGGAGAGGCCGCCGCCCTTGCGGTTGATGCCCTTGTTGTTGGAGAGCACGCCGCCCTGCACCACCTTGCAGATGACCTGGGTGCCCTGCACGTCCTCGACCCACATCTCGATGCGGCCGTCGTCGAGCAGCAGGGTGGAACCGCGCGAGACGTCGTAGACCAGATCGACATAGTCGAGGCCGACACGCTCCTGGTCGCCCAGCTCGCATTCCGCGTCGAGGATGAACTTGTCGCCATTGTTCAGGGTGATCTTGCCGTCCTTGAACTTGCCGATGCGGATCTTCGGGCCCTGCAGGTCGACCAGCACACCGACGGCGCGGCCGCGGGTCTTGGCCAGGGAGCGCACGAGGTCGGCGCGCTGCGTATGTTCTTCGGCCGAACCATGGGAAAAGTTCAGGCGGACGACATCGACACCGGCCTCGATCATGCGATCCAGAACCTTGGGATCGGTGCAGGCGGGGCCGAGGGTGGCGACGATCTTTGTTCTACGTAGCATCGTTATTTCCATGTAGGAGCGCCCTCGGGCGCGAACGCATCGAAATCGCGGCCAAGGCCGCTCCTACAGATCAACCGGCCGCCCGCTTTTCCAGGATGTCCACGGCGGGCAGGACCTTGCCCTCCAGGTATTCCAGGAAGGCGCCGCCGGCGGTGGAGATGTAGGACACCTTGTCGTAGATGTCGTACTTCTGGATGGCGGCGATGGTGTCGCCGCCGCCGGCGAGGGTGAAGGCCTTGGTTTCGGCGATGGCCTTCGCAATCGCTTTGGTACCGTCGCCGAACTGGTCGAATTCGAACACGCCGACCGGGCCGTTCCAGACCACGGTGCCGGCTTTCATGATGATGTCCACCAGCTCCTGGGCGCTCTTCGGGCCGATGTCGAAGATCATGTCGTCGTCGGCCACCTGATCGGCGGCCTTGCCGACGGCGGGCTCGTTGGCGTCGAATTGCTTGCCGCAGACCACGTCGACGGCGATGGGGATGGTGGCGCCGCGCGCGGTCATCTTGGTGATCAGTGCCTGGGCGGTGGGGATCAGGTCATGCTCGCACAGGGATTTGCCCACGTTCTTGCCGGTGGCGGCGAGGAAGGTGTTGGCGATGCCGCCGCCGACCACCAACTGGTCGCACTTCTCGGACAGGGCCTCGAGCACGGTCAGCTTGGTGGAGACCTTGGAGCCGCCGACGATGGCGACCATGGGCCGGGCCGGCTTGGCCAGGGCCTTGGCCAGGGCATCCAGTTCCTCGGTGACCAGCATGCCGGCGCAGGCGGTGGGGGCGAACTGGGCGATGCCGTAGGTGGAGGCCTCGGCGCGGTGTGCGGTGCCGAAGGCGTCCATGACGAAGACGTCGCAGAGGGCGGCGTACTTCTTCGCGGTGTCTTCCTTGTTCTTCTTCTCACCGGTGTTGACGCGGCAGTTCTCGAGCAGCACCACTTCGCCCTCGGCGATGTCGAAGCCGCCGTCGACCCAGTCCTTGATCAGGCGCACGGGCTTGCCCAGCTTGGCGGCCATGACGTCGGCCACGGGCTTCAGGGACACCTCCTCCGACCACTCGCCCTCGGTGGGACGGCCCAGGTGCGAGGTGACCATGACCTTCGCGCCCGCCTTCATGGCGAACTCGATGGTGGGCATGGAAGCGGTGATGCGGGCGTCGGAGGTGACCTTGCCTTCCTTGACAGGCACGTTGAGGTCGGCGCGGATGAAGACGCGCTTAGCCCTAAGATCGAGGTCGGTCATGCGGAGGAATTTGGACATTTGGGTTCTCCTTGGAGCGTTAAGCGGTAAGGGTTGGGTGGGCCCAGGCCTTACGGCTCACAGGGGGCGAGTGGCAAGTGGCAAGTCGCGAGTGGCAAAACCGCGCCACTTGCCGCTTGCCACTCACTACTTGCCGATTACTTCGCCACGTGCTCGACCAGACGCAGCATGTTGCAGGTGTAGCCGTACTCGTTGTCGTACCAGGCGACGACCTTGACGAAGGTGCCGTCCAGGGCGATGCCGGCTTCGGCGTCGAAGGTGGAAGGCGCGGAGTTGCCGACGAAGTCGGTGGAGACCACCTTCTCGTCGGTGTAGCCCAGCACGCCCTTCATGGCGCCTTCGGAGGCGGCCTTCATGGCCTTGCAGATGTCGGCGTAGGCGGCTTCCTTGTTCAGCTCGACGGTCAGGTCAACCACGGAGACGTCGGAGGTGGGCACGCGGAAGGCCATGCCGGTGAGCTTCTTGTTCAGCTCGGGCAGGACCACGCCGACGGCCTTGGCGGCGCCGGTGGAGGACGGGATGATGTTTTCCAGGATGCCGCGACCGCCGCGCCAATCCTTCTTGGAGGGGCCGTCCACGGTCTTCTGGGTGGCGGTGGCGGCATGCACGGTGGTCATCAGGCCGCGCTTGATGCCCCAGTTGTCATGCAGCACCTTGGCCACGGGAGCCAGGCAGTTGGTGGTGCAGGAAGCGGCGGAGACGATGGCCTGGCCGGCGTAGGTGGCGTGGTTGACGCCGTACACGAACATCGGCGTGGAATCCTTGGCGGGGGCGGACTGCACCACCTTCTTGGCGCCGGCGGTGATGTGGGCCTGGCAGGATTCGGTGGTCAGGAAGAAGCCGGTGCAGTCGATGACGATGTCGGCGCCCACTTCGTTCCACTTCAGGGCGGCGGGGTCCTTCTCGGCGGTCAGGCGGATCTTCTTGCCGTTGACCACCATGTTGCTGCCGTCGAGGCCGATGTCACCGTTGAAGCGGCCGTGCACGGAGTCGTACTTCAGCATGTAGCAGAGGTAGTCGGGGTCCAGCAGGTCGTTGATGGCGACCACTTCCAGATTGGGGAAATCCTTGGCGATGGCGCGGAAAACCATGCGGCCGATGCGGCCGAAACCATTGATACCAACTTTGATAGCCATGTGTGTGCTCCTTGGGTATGAAAACGAAGCTTGTAGCTTGTGGCTAGTAGCTTGTAGCTGGAAATATGCGCGCCGAAGGCGCGGAAACATTCAGCTACGAGCTACCCGCTACGAGCTACCCGCTAATTACAAAATGCCCTTGACCGTAGCGACGACGTTCTCCACGGTGAATCCGAACTCCTTGAACAGCTGCGGCGCGGGGGCGGACTCGCCGAAGCGGTCGAGGCCGATGACGGCGCCGCGCAGGCCGACGTACTTCCACCAGGCGTCGGTGACGCCGGCCTCGATGGAGACCTTGTGCACGGTGGGCAGCAGGACGCTGTCCTTGTAGGCCTTGTCCTGCTTGTCGAAGGTGTTGGTGCAGGGCATGGACACCACGCGGGCCTTGATGCCATCGGCCTTCAGGGCCTCCTGGGCCTTCATGGCCAGTTCCACCTCGGAGCCGGTGGCGATCAGCACCACCTTGGCCTCACCCTCGCAGTCGGACAGCACGTAGCCGCCCTTGCGGATGTCGGCGATCTGGGCTTCGGAACGGGCCACGAAGGGCAGGTTCTGGCGGCTCAGGATCAGGCTGGTGGGGCCGTCCTTCTTCTCCACGCCGGCGGCCCAGGCCACCAGGGTCTCGGTGGTGTCGCAGGGACGCCAGACCGACATGTTGGGGATCATGCGCAGGGTGGCGGTCTGCTCGACCGGCTGGTGGGTCGGGCCGTCCTCGCCCAGACCGATGGAGTCGTGCGTGAACACGTAGACCACGCGCTGCTTCATCAGGGCCGACATGCGCAGGGCGTTGCGGGCATATTCCGAGAACATCAGGAAGGTGCCGCCGAAGGGGAACAGGCCGCCGTGCAGGGCCATGCCGTTCATGATGTGGCTCATGCCGAACTCGCGCACGCCGTAGGAGATGTAGTTGGCCTTCTCGTGGCGGTGGATCGGCTGGCAGTTGGGCCAGTTGGTCAGGTTGGAGCCGGTCAGGTCGGCGGAACCGCCGACGCGCTCGGGCAGGGTGGAGACCAGGCGCTCGATGGCGAGTTGGGACGCCTTGCGGGTGGCCACGGTCTCGGCCTTGTCCAGGGTGGTCTTCATGGCGGCGGCGACACGGTCGGACCAGTCGGCCGGCAGGTCGCCGTTCATGCGGCGGGTGAATTCGGCCGCTTCAGCGGGGAACTGGGCGGCGTACTCGGCGAACTTGTTGTTCCACAGCTTTTCCAGACCTTCGCCCTTGGTCTTGGCGTTCCAGCCCTCGTACACGTCGGCGGGAATCTCGAAGGGAGGATGCGGCCAGCCGATGGTCTCGCGGGCGGCGGCGATTTCCTTGTCGCCCAGGGGAGCGCCGTGGCAGTCATGGCCGCCCTGCTTGTTGGGCGAGCCCTTGCCGATGATGGTCTTGGCCTGGATCAGGGTGGGTTTGTCGGCAGACTGCTTGGCCTGCTGCACGGCGGCTTCCAGGGCGGCGAAGTCATGGCCGTCGACGTTGCGGATCACGTTCCAGCCATAGGCCGCGAAGCGACCGCAGACGTCCTCGGTGAACCAGCCCTCGGTGTGGCCGTCGATGGAGATGCCGTTGTCGTCCCAGAACGCCACCAGCTTGTTCAGCTTCCAGGTGGCGGCCAGTGCGCAGGCCTCGTGCGAGATGCCTTCCATCATGCAGCCGTCGCCCAGGAACACGTAGGTGTGGTGGTTGACGATGTCATGGCCGGGCTTGTTGAACTCGGCGGCCAGCAGTTTCTCGGCGAGGGCCATGCCGACGGCGTTGGTGATGCCCTGGCCGAGCGGGCCGGTGGTGGTCTCGACGCCGGCGGTGTAACCATATTCGGGGTGGCCGGGGGTGCGCGAGTGCAGCTGACGGAACTGCTTGATGTCGTCGATGGTGACGTCGTAGCCGGTCAGGTGCAGCAGGGAATAGATCAGCATGGAGCCGTGGCCGTTCGACAGCACGAAGCGGTCGCGGTCCGGCCACTTGGGATTGGCCGGGTTGTGACGCAGGTGGTGGTTCCACAGCACTTCGGAGATTTCCGCCATGCCCATGGGGGCGCCAGGGTGGCCGGATTTGGCCTTTTCGACTGCATCCATCGCCAGGGCGCGGATCGCGTTCGCGAGGTCGGTGCGGGTTGCCATGTCTTTGTTTCCTTGGAGAAAAAAACGAAATCTTGGCCCGAGGGGGCGGAAAGCTTGGATTATGTCGTACCGCGCGAGCCACCGGCAAGCTGACGCGGGACTGACAAACGCCTGCCAAGGCCCGTGAAATCAGGGAAGAAGCCTTGTATTCCGCGGCTTCTCGGGACTTCCAGAGGGTTCCGGTGAAAAAATTAAAATATTTTTATATTCGGCCATCCGGTTCTTATGGAGTCCGCTGTTGGTGCGGCGCACAAGCCGATTGAGGCCCTCTTTCCGTATTCCCCGACGGCGTTCCACCCGTTCAGCCGCTGCTCTCAAGTCGTTCCCCGGACCGCCCCAAGAACGACTTGGCCCCGAGCGGAGTCGTTGGCGGCTTTGCCGTCTTACGAATCCGGCCTGCCCCTTGCGGGTACTCGGGGGGCGGCTCGGGCACTTTATCCGAGCCGGGGGCTCAGATCACACCCCCACCCAGGCGCGCCACTGGCTCAGCAGCTCCGGCGTCAGGGCGGCCAGCACGGAACGGTTCCATGGGTCCACGACACGGAAATCGCCGCCGTCCAGGGCGCAGACGGCGCCCCCCGCCTCCCGCAGGATCAGGCAACCCGCCGCGTAATCCCACAACTTCTGGCCGCCGTGCAGATAGACGTGCAGGCGGCCGGCGGCCAGGTAGCACCAGTCCAGGGTGCTGGCGCCGAGGTTGCGCTGGGAACTGAAGGGATGTTCGAAGGCCAGGCGGCCGGCCAGCTCGCGGTCGATGCGCTTGAGCTCGATGCCGGCCATGCAGCGGCGCAGTTCGGTGGGCGCGGTCTTGATGGGCAGGCGCTCGCCGTCGAGGAAGGCGCCCTGCCCCTCGATGGCATAAAAGGCTTCGTCCGCCGCCGGATCGTAGACCACGCCGAGGACGCTCCTGCGGTCCCGGATGAGGGCCACGGAAATGGCGAAATAGGGCAGGCCGTTGACGAAATTGCTGGTGCCGTCGATCGGGTCCACACACCAGAAGGCCTCCTCGCCCAGGTCCCAGACCGCGCGCTGTTCCGCCTCGGTCATCTCCTCGCCCAGCACGGGGTAGGCGGCGATGGCCTGGAGGCGGCGGCACAAGGCGTTCTGCGCGGCGACGTCGGCCTCGGTGAGCAGGCTGCCGTCGACCTTGCGCTGGTGCGCCACCTTCAGGTAGCGCGGCATGACCTCTTCCCGCCCGACGTCCCGGCAGGCGGCGATGACCTGGTCGAGGATGGTGCGCATGTGCAGCGGGTAGCTTGTAGCGGGTAGCTTGTAGCTCGGTTTCCGCGCCTGCGGCGCGCTGAAACAAGCGACTCGCCACTCGCTACTCACCACTCCACTTGATTGAACAGCCCATGCTGGGAATCTGCTCGGCCGGACCGCGCTGGGTCTCGGCGACCTGCCGCATGGCCTCGAACAGGTCGCGGCGCACGCCCTCGGGGGCGGCCTCTTTGCGCGACTCGTCGAGACGGCCGCGGTACTGCAACTCCAGATCGCGGTTGAAGCCGAAGAAATCCGGCGTGCACACCGCGCCGTAGGCCTTGGCGACGTCCTGGCTCGCGTCCAGCACGTAGGGCATGGGGAAGCCCAGGCGGGCAGCCACTTCCCGCATGTTGTCGAAGCTGTCCTCGGGATACTCGGTGGCATCGTTGGCCATGATGGCGACGGCGCCGATGCCCAGGGCCTTGAGTTCCCTGACGTCGCGGACGATGCGATCGATGACCGCCTTCACGTAGGGGCAGTGATTGCAGATGAACATCACCAGCAGGCCGTTCGGGCCGGCCACGTCCTTCAGGCTGTAGGTCTTGCCATCGACGCCGGGCAGGGCGAAATCCAACGCCTTCCAGCCGAAATCGCAGACCGGGGTTTCCATGCGCACCATCGTGTCTCTCCCGACGAAATCAATGCGTTAAAGTTTATCATCCGGACCGAGGACTCCCCCCATGCCCCGCTTCTTTTGCGACCTGCCCCTGGCCCCCGGCCGCCTCGTCGAACTGCCGGCCGAAACGGCCCGGCACGCGACCGGCGCCCTGCGCCTGCGCGAGGGCGACGCGCTCACCCTGTTCAACGGCGCCGGCGGCGAATACCCCGGCACCCTGGAGTTGCGCGGCAGGCTGGCCTTCGCACGGATCGCCGGGCACGACGCGACGGAGCGGGAGTCCCCCCTGCGCATCGTCCTCGCCCAGGGCATCTCCGCCGGCGAGCGCATGGACCTGACCCTGCAGAAGGCCGTGGAACTGGGAGTCAGCGCCATCCAGCCACTGATGATGCGGCGCAGCGTGGTGCGGCTCGATGCCGAGAAGGCCGCACGGCGCCTGAAGCACTGGCGCGGCATCGTCGTCGCCGCCTGCGAACAGTGCGGCCGCAACCAGCCGCCGGCGCTGGCGGAGATCCGCGACGGCCTGCAATGGCTGGGCACCGAGGCCGCATGCAAGGGGTCGCACCGCTATCTGCTGGATCCGGAAGGGGCGCGGGGCCTGGGTGGCAGCCCCGTCCCGGACGGTCCCGTCCTCTTGCTCGCCGGGCCGGAAGGCGGCTTCGACCCGGTCGAACGGCAGGCCGCCCTGCGCGCCGGCTTCCAGCCGCTGCGCCTGGGTCCGCGCATCCTGCGCACCGAAACCGCGGCCCTGGCGGCGCTGGCCGCCATGCAGGCCGTCTGGGGAGATTTCCGATGACACCGACGATTCAAGTTTTTCCCCGGCGCGCCGTAACCCGCGCCAATCAAGCAAGTAAAACGGAGGGCTAGGGCCATGGCGAAATCGGGGGAACACAACGCCGCCGCCTACGTGGACTGGTTCCGCGCGGCAGCACCCTACATCCACGCCTTCCGCGGCAAGACCTTCGTGCTGGCCTTCGGCGGCGACGCCATGCTGCGCGAGGACTTCGTCGATCTGGTCTACGACATCAATCTGCTCAACGCCCTCGGCGTGCGCCTGGTCCTGGTGCACGGCGTGCGTCCGCAGGTGGAGGAACGCCTGGCCGGCGAAGCCCAGTACGTGCGTGGCCGCAGGGTCACCGACGCCGAATCCCTGGAACACGTGAAGGACGCCGTGGGCTCGGTGCGGGTGGACATTGAAAGCCTGCTCTCCGTGGGCCTGCCCAACACCCCCATGGCCGGTGCCGACATCCGCGTCGCCTCCGGCAACTACGTCACCGCCCAGCCCGCTGGCGTCGTCGACGGCGTCGATCTGCTGTTCACCGGCGAGGTGCGCAAGATCGCCGTAGCCGCGATCCGCGACCGTCTTGACGGTGGCGAGATCGTGCTGCTCTCGCCGATCGGCTATTCCGCCACCGGCGAGGTCTTCAACCTGACCCTGGAGGAGGTGGCGACGCACGCCGCCATCGACCTGGGGGCGGACAAGCTGATCTTCATCCTGGACCACGGCGACGACGCGGCCGACAAGCCCATCAGCCGGCTCACCGCCAGCCAGGCGCAACGGCTGCTGAAGGAACTGCCGGACGGCGACATGAAGCTGTACCTGCCGCACGCCATCCAGGCCTGCAAAAAAGGGGTGGCCAAGGTCCATCTGGTCAACGCCGAGGTCGACGGCGCGCTGCTGCTGGAGCTGTTCACGCACGAGGGCGTGGGAACCATGGTCACCCGCCAGTCGGTGGAGAACCTGCGCCCGGCCGGCATCGACGATGTCGGCGGCATCCTCTCGGTCATCGAGCCGCTGGAACACGACGGCGTCCTGGTGCGCCGCTCGCGCGAGCGTCTGGAACAGGAAATCGGCCAGTTTTTCGTCGATGAGCTGGACGGCCTCATCGTCGGCTGTGTCGCCCTCTACCCCTTCCCCGAAGCTGGCGCCGCCGAGATGGCCTGCCTGGCGGTGGCCCCCGAGTTCCGCCGCGGCGGTCGCGGCGACGCGCTGCTCGCGGCGGTCGAGGAGGCGGCGCGGGCGCAGGGGCTCGCCCGCCTGTTCGTGCTCACCACGCGCACCACCCACTGGTTCATCGAGCGCGGCTTCGTCGCGGCCGGTCCCGACGATCTGCCGGCACCGCGCAAGGCCATGTACAACTGGCAGCGGCGTTCCAAGGTGCTGGTGAAAAGCCTGGGGGTGGCCTGAATGGGCCTGGCGCGCGCCGCGCTCGCCCTCTTCCTGGCGGCGCTGCCGGGCCTGGCCCTGGCCTTCACCATCGGCGTCCTGCCGATCCACAGTTCACGCGTGCTGGTGGAACGCTACGAGCTGCTACGCGCCTACCTACAACGTCATCTGAAACAACCGGTGCGCATCGAGAGCGCGGCGGATTTTGCCCGCTTCCATGCCCGCAGCCTGCGCGGCGACTTCGACCTCACCATCACCGCCGCCCATTTCGCGCGTCTCGCCCAGAAGGAAGCGGGTCTGCAACCCCTGGTGCAGTTCATGCCCGACCATGACGCCCTGCTCATCCACCACGCCGAGCGCCCCCTGGCAGTATCTGGCGACCTGCGCGGCGGGCAGTTGGCGGTCATCGACCGCCTCGCGATCACGGTCACCGCCACCCTCAGCCACCTGCGCGAGCAGGGCCTGGAAGAGGGACGCGATTTCATCGCCAACGAACACCGCACTCATGCCAGCGTGGCACACGCACTCGCTTCCGGCGTCGCCCGCGCGGCGGTGACCACCAGCCAGGGACTGCTGCAGATTCCCGAGGATCTGCGCGGCAAGCTGCTGGTGCTCAAGCACATCGCCGACATTCCCGCCTTCGTGTTCCTCGCCAAGGCCGATCTGGGCAAGCCCGAAGCCGAGCGTCTGCGTGACCTGCTACTGGCGTTCCCGCGCCAGGAAGAGGGCAAGAATTTCCTCGCTCAGACCGGTTACAGCGGACTGCACCCGGCCGGCGAGAAAGCGATGAAGCGCGCCGATGCCTATCTGAAAGACACCCGGAAAGCGCTCAAGCCTTGAATGCGCCCGCGTTTACTCACGACCGCCCACGCTTCCCGCTTTGGATCAAGCTGACCCTGGCCGGCGTCCTGGTCGAGGCTGTCATGCTGGCGGTGCTGGTGGCCAGCAATGCCCGGCTCACCGAACAGGAACTCAGCGAAAAGGCCTACCAGCGCATCAGCAGCACCGTGCCCCTGCTCAACGCGGCACTGGCCGGCCCCCTCATGCAGCGGGACTACAGCGCCCTGCAGGAAATCCTAGACGAAGCGCGGCGGGACGACAGTTACGCCTATCTCCTGCTGCTGGACGTGGACGGGCGCCGCGTCGCGCAGACCGGCCTGGATATCGATACGCCGCTGCCGGAACTCGACCAGGAGATCTCCACGCGCAATCACGACCTCGTGTACGACACCGAGATCGCCATCAATCTCTCGGGCAGGATATACGGCCACCTGCGCTTCGGCATCCCCACCGAATTCCTCATCCAGGCGCGCGAGCGGGTGCTGCGCCAGGGCACCTACATCGGCGTCGCCGCACTGGCCCTGACCCTGGTCACCCTGGCCCTGATCGGCTACCTGCTGACGCGCCGCCTGAAGCAGCTCACCCTGGCCAGCCAGGCCATCGCCGACGACAACTTCGACGCCCTGCTGCCCGCGCACGGGCGCGACGAGGTGGGCCAGCTCACCACCGCCTTCCGGCAGATGTCCGAGCAGCTCAAGGCGCGGCTGTCCGAGCTCAGGCAGAGCGAGCAACGCTTCTTCGCCATCGCCCATTACACCTACGACCTGGAACTGTGGATCGAGCCCTCCGGGCGCACCATCTGGGTCAACCCATCGGTGCAACGCATGACCGGTTACACGCCCGAGGAGTGCCTGGCCATGCCGGGATTCCCCCTCTGCCTGATCGACCCGCAAGCTCAGGAGGAAGCCGGCCAGCGCTTCCGCCGAGCCCTGGGCGGCGACTCGGGAGAGGGGTATCAGTTCCGCATGCTGCGCAAGTCCGGCAACAGCTTCTGGGCGGCGGTGAACTGGCTTCCCATCTATGACCGTGAAGGCCAGTCCCTCGGCATCCGCGCCAGCATCCGCGACATTTCCGAACTGAAGGACTCGGAGGAACGCGCCCTGGAGTACCTCGCCGGCACCGAGGCCGAGCGCGCGCGCCTCAAGGCCCTGCTGTCGGCGATGAACCTGGGCATCCTGTTCATCGGCGCCGACGGGCGGGTGATCTACCACAACCCCGCCTTCAGCCATATCTGGCGCATGCCGGATCACAGTTCGCTGATCGACCTGGACTGCGACACCTGCTTCACCTTCTCGGCCTGCGAACTGGCCGACGCCGCCGGCTTCCGCGCCCATCTCGGCCAGGTCCTGGTGCACCGGGAGGAGGCCGACAGCCACGAGATCCAGATGAAGGACGGCCGCGTGGTGACGCAACTCAGCTACGCGGTGCGCGACCGCGAACACCGCTTCCTCGGTTATCTGTGGATCTACGAGGACGTCACCAGCGAGCGCCAGACCGCCGAACAGATGCTCTACCTGGCCGAGCGCGACTCGCTTACCGGCCTCTACAACCGCCACCGTTTCCAGGCCGAACTGGAACGCATGCTGGCCGAATCAGGGCGGCACCGCTCAAGTTCAGCGTTGCTCTATTTCGACCTGGATGAATTCAAGACCATCAACGACCATTTCGGCCACAAGGCGGGCGACGCCCTGCTCATCCGCGTGGCCGGTGAGGTCTCGGGCATGACCCGGCGCAACGAGATGCTCTTCCGCCTGGGGGGCGACGAGTTCGCGGTGCTCCTGCCCGGCGCCGATCGCGCGCAGTCCGAGGCCCTGGCGGAGCGCATTGTGCGCGCCATCGCGCAGATCCCGTTCAGGCTGGAAGGCCAGACCCTGCACGTCTCATCCAGCCTGGGCATCGCCCTCTACCCCGAGCACGCGGCCGACCAGGACCAGTTGGTGGCCTGCGCCGACACCGCCATGTACCAGGCCAAGCAGGCCGGCAAGAACGCCTGGCGGGCCTATCGCGCCGACCTCGACACGACGCCGGAAATGGTCAGCCGCCTGTCCTGGAACGAGCGTCTCGCGCACGCTCTCGAACACGACCTGTTCGAACTGCATTACCAGGGGGTCTACGTAATCCGCGACCGCAAGCTGGCGCACCTGGAGGCCCTGATCCGCATGCGTGACGAGAGCAGCGGCGACCTGGTCTCGCCGGGGCTGTTCATACCGGTGGCGGAAAAGAGCAACAAGATCCTGGCGATCGACCGCTGGACCCTGCGCCGGGTGGTGCGCCTGCTCGCCGAACAGCCCGAGTCGCCACCCATCGCCGTCAACCTGTCCGGGCGTTCCTTCGACGATCCCGCCCTGCCCGGCTTCATCGCCGATCTGCTCAGGGAACACCGTGCCGACCCGGCGCGGCTGATCGTAGAGATCACCGAAACCGCCGCCGTCTCCGACCTCACCGACGCGGAACGCTTCATCGAGGCCCTCAAGCTGACCGGCTGCGGCGTCTGCCTCGACGATTTCGGCGCCGGCTTCGCCTCCTTCGCCTACCTCAAGCACATCCGCGTCGACACCATCAAGCTGGACGGCATGTTCATCCGCGACCTGCCGCACGACCACGACAACCAGGTGTTCGTGCGCGGCATGGTCGAAGTGGCGCGCGGCCTCGGCAAGGTCACCGTCGCCGAATGCGTGGAGGACGAGGCCACCCTGAACCTGCTGGCCTCCCTGGGCGTGGACAAGGCGCAGGGCTTCCATCTCGACAAACCCCAGGCCCATCACCCCGCCCTGCTGTCGCAACCCCCGGAGGGACGCCATGAACCAGGCTGAACAAGCGCATGCCGCCACGCTGGCCCGTCTGCATGATCTCGACCGCGCCATCGTCAATCATTCACAGTGGATGGCGCGCCTCAACCGCCAGCTCATCTGCGGTGGCCAGGACACCCGCGACGACCTCGCCGACGATGCCCACCTGCGCTGCGGCCTCGGCGGCTGGCTGCACGGCGCGGGCAAGGCCGACCTGGAACAGGAACCGGGCTACGCGGCCATCGAGATCGCGCACCGCTCCATGCACGGCATCGCCCGCCACCTCCTGGAGACCCAGGCCGCCGGCCACTCCATCGCGCCGGCCGATTACGATGCCCTGGTGGCGGTGGCCGCGCGTCTGCGCCAGTTGTTGCGGCGCATGGAACAGGAGCTCATGGAACGCCTGGGCGCGGTGGACAAGCTCACCGGCGTCTGGAACCGCCAGGCCGTGCACCTGCGCCTGGCCGAGGAAATCGAGCGCGTGCAGCGCACGCGCCAGCCCTGTGTGGTGTGTTACGTCGATCTCGACGATTTCGCCCGCATCAACGAAAACCACGGCCAGCGCGCCGGCGACCAGGTGCTGAAGGCGGTGGCCGCTTTCTTCGCCGCCCACCTGCGCGGTTACGACACCATCTACCGCCTGGGCGGCGAGGAATTCCTGCTCTGCCTGCCCACCACCGACCTGGATCAGGCCGGCGTCCTGCTCAACCGCCTGCGCGAGGAACTCGCCGCCACGCCCTTCCCATTCGAAGACCGCGACATCCGCCTCACCGCCTCCTTCGGCGTGGTCACCCTCGACCCCATCTTCTTCATCGACGAAACCCTCGAGCGCGTCGAACGCGCGCAACTCATCGCCAAGACCGAGGGCGGCAACCGCGTCTGCCTGTGGCACGACGAGTTGAGCCTGTTCGACCCTGGGACCGACTGAGCGCTCAAAGCATCCGCGCGCGGTTTCAGCGCAGTTTCAATTCCCCCCGTCGGAATGCGCGGAAGGCGGTCTGGTAGTAGGCCACCGCCTCGTCGCGCAAGATTGGGTCGACAGTCGTGGCGGCGGCGGTACCGTCCGCCTCGATCCGGTAAGCCTCCACGCGCCGTCTTGGCCCCAGCACGGTCAGACTATCCCCCTTGAGATAACCCAGTTCCTGGTAGTTGCTGATGAAGGCACGTGGCTTCGTGCCGGCCTGCTCGAACAGGGAGATACCGAAAAAGTGGTCGTCCCCGGGCAGGCCGAGGACATCCAGCAGGGTGGGCGGGACGTCGATCTGGCTGGCCAGGCGGTCGTCACGGCCCGGCGGCAACAGCCGCGGTGCATACAGGATGAGGGGGATGTGGTAGCCGGCCACCGGCAGTCTGGTCTTGCCCGCGGCGGAAGCGCAGTGGTCGGCGACGATGACGAACAGGGTGTCGGCAAACCAGGGCCTGCGCCTGGCCTGCTCGATGAAGCGGCCGATGGCGTAGTCGCTGTATTTCACGGCGCCTGCCCGCCCACCGGGGGATGGAATGTCGATGCGTCCGGCCGGATAGGTGAACGGCCGGTGGTTCGAGGTGGTCATGAGCTGCGCCAGGAACGGCCTGCCCGCCGCGTGCGCCCGATCCAGGCGGACCAGGGCGTTGTCGTAGAGGAATTCATCCGCCACACCCCAGACGTTCTCGAAGCCCACCGACCCCTTGATGAAATCGGTGCGGTCGATGACCTGGTAGTCATTGCCCGCGAAATAGGCGTTCATGTTGTCGAAGTAACCGTAGCCGCCGTAGATGAAATAGATGTCGTAGCCCTGCCGGCGCAGGATTTCCCCGACCGTCGCCAGGTGTTCGTTGCCGGGGCGGCGCACGATCGCCTGGCCCGGGATGGGCGGCGTGCCCAGGGACAGGGCCTCCAAGCCCCGCACGGTGCGGGTGCCGGTGGCGTAGATGCGGGTGAACAGCAATCCTTGATCCGCCAGCGCGTCCAGGTTGGGGGTCAGGCCCCGGCTGTCGCCGAAGGCGCCGAGGAAGCCGGCCGACAGGCTCTCCACCGTGATCAGCACCACATTGCGGGGCGCCTTGCGGAATGGCAGGCGCCGGGCGTCGAAGGCTTCGTCTTCGTCGGCGCCCGCGCCCAGCGCCTCGTCCGCTGTTTTCCGCTCGACGCCGAGCCGGGCCAGGATGCGGGCGGCCGCGTCCTCGGGCAGGGTGGCGTAGAAGCGGTCGTAATCCAGCTCGTTGCGGCGCAGGGCGGCGGCGAAGGTCATCAGGCCGTTGCCCGCCAGTTCGTTGGCGTAGGCGTTCTCGGAGAAGCGCATGCCGTCGAGGTCGGCCAGCTGCCAGGCCGTCCACGGCAGGAGCAGGGCCAGCAATGCGGGAATCGCGCGTCGCGCCCCATGTGGCGGCAAGACATCGGTTCGCCCGATGCGGCCGCGCGCAAACCAGGTGATGCAGGCCGCCAGGGCGGCGATGCCGGTCAGCAGCCAGCCCAGGGGATAGGACTCGACGATGTTGCCGATCACCTCGTGGGTATAAATCAGGTAATCCACGGCGATGAAATTGAAGCGGCTGGAGAATTCCGCCCAGAACGTCCACTCCGCCAGCGCCAGGAACAGCCATATCGCGGTGGCCAGCCAGAACATCAGCAGGCGGACGCGGCCGCGCCAGGGTGGCGTCCGCTCCCGCCGGATGCGCAGTGCCTCGAGCAACAGCAAAGGCGCCAGCAGCCAGGACAGCACCGCCAGGTCGAACCCCATCCCCCGCACGAAGATGCCTGGCCACAAAGCGGGCGGCACCTCGCTCGGACCCATCGCCAGGGTCAGGGCAAGACGCGTCAGGCCGGCAATGCCGAGATAGACCACCGCGAACAGGGCGGTGGGATGCGGCGATAGAAAAAAACCTGCCGGGAGTAAGCGCAAGGCGGCGACCGTTTGGGGGGAAAAAACCAAGAATAGGCCGCGTGCCTTAACCCTTGCTTAACATCGAGTCCGCGTGGCGATTTCCCTTCGACCAGGCGCGCCACCAGCCGCGCGGCAGCCTCCGGAGCGGCCGTCGGGTCGGGGCGGTTCAGGGACGCGCGCGCAATGCCTCGACCCGCTTCGCCTCCTCCGCGCGGATCGCCGCCAGCATCGGCGCGTCCGGATTCTGCCAGTCGCCGCCGGCGCTGCGCGCCATCCAGGCCGTGGCGCGGGCGAAATCCTCCAGGGAGAGATCGGCGCGACCGCCCCTGGGCGGCATGCCGCGCACCCCGACCCAGCCGTGCGCGGTAACGATGGCCTGTCCTTCAGCGAGCAACTTGGCCCAGGCCGCGGCGTCGCCCACCTTGGGCGCGTTGATGACTCCGGTCTCGTGGCAGGCTTTGCAGACCTGCTGGTAGGTCCGTTCACCGTCATCGGCGGCAGCAAGCTTCGGCGCCGCCGCGGGCGGCGTGTCCTCACCGGCGGCGGGCGGACTCGCGCGCTGCTCACAGGCGGCAAGCGACATGGCAAGAACAAGTGACAGGTAACTGGTGTGTTTCATGGTGGCAATCCTTGTGTTCAGGTCGGTACGACAACTCAAATTAGAGCCCTCTCAGGACACTAATATTTCATAGCAGGCGGGAGATCCATTGTCCTCGTAGCCGGCGGCATCGGCATGATTGCTTACGGTAACTGAACCACGTGCTGTGCATGCGGGTGCTGTCCAGGGAGGCCAGATCGGCCTCGCCGCCGCGGACTTGGGGCCGGTAGATGCGCAGCACTTTGTGGAATTCACCGCGGCAGGCGTCGGTAAAGCGGCACCCATCGCTCCAGCTACCCCTCTACAAGGTGCCGTTCAGTGGGATTTGAGTGTTGTAGGGCTCTAGACGAGTGAGAGCCGTTGTTTCCACAGTCCCCCGGGGGGCGGAGTGGTCACTGATTCCTGGCTAGTACAGGCGCCTAGCAGGGCGAAGAGAGTCAGGGAGATCAATGGCTTTATGGAGAGACCTCGATCAAGGGGTCAGTGGAGTTCGTCACCGTATCCGAGGGGCCAGAGCCGGTGGGCATCCAGCATGAGTCGGGCGGTGGCCTCGTTGGCGGCAAGGCGGGCCTGGCCCGCAGCCAGTTGTGCTTCCAGGGCGGTGCGCTGGGCCAGCATGGTCTCGGACAGGCCGATTTCGCCCAATTCCATGGCGCGGCGTGCCAGGTCGGCATGGCGGGCCAAAGCTTGGGCAGCCTCTTCCAGGCGCTGCCAGCTTTCCACGCCGGCGGCGGCCCGCTGCCAATTGGCGGCGGCCTCGGCGGCCAGACGCCGGCGGGTTGCCGCCTCCATCTCCGCCAGGGCCTCGGCCTGAGCCAGGCGAAGCCAGGACTGGGAGTGGCGTGCCTCGCCGGGCAGAGGGATGGAGATGCTCACGCCGACGATCTTTTCGTTGCCCCCCTGTTCGTTTGCGAAATGCAGGCCCAGTGTGGGGTCGGGCATGCGGTTGGCCTCGGCCCGACGGGTCTGCAGGCGAGCCTGCTCCAGAGTCCGCTGGGCCATGAGCAATTCATGGTTGTGCTCAAGGGTTTGTGCTAGCCAGGCGGCTTCGTCGCCTTCCGGGACCATGGGTTGAGCTGCGCTATCGTCCGGCGGCGGCAATTCCGGGAAGCGAGCCTTGAGTTCGGCCAGGGCCGCCTGTTCCCGTGCCGCAGCCGCCGTGGCTTGAGACCCGGCCTGGGCGAGGGCAGCATCGGCCTGGAGCAGGTCGATGCGAGCGGCATCGCCCCGCTTCACCCGGGTGCTCACGACGCGCTGCTGCTCGCGGTAGAGGTCCGCCTGCTTGCGCCAGAGAACGGCTTCCAGCCTCGCCTGGCGGACAGCGTACCAGAGGCCCAGGAGTTGGCGGGCGGTTTCGTGACGAGCGTCTCCGATGCGCTCCACCGCCGCCAGCACGCCCTGGGCGCCGATCTGCTCGTCCAGCCTGGCCTTGCCGGGCAGGCGCAGGCCCCGCTCCACGGCCAGGCCCCATTCTGTGTGGTCCGGGCCGCCGCTGACATTGCGCCGCTGGGTGGTAAGACTCAGGCCGTATTCGTGCTCCCCGGCCTTGAGCGCACCATGCTCCGCCCGTGCACTCCGCATGCCGGCGTGGGCAGCGCGCACCTGCGGGCTGGAGGAGATGGCTCGCTCCACGGCTTCAGACGGCGGCAGGTCAGCCGGCGCCGCCATGCCCTGGGCCATGGCAAGTGAAGCCCAGGCCAAGCCGGCGCCCAGGCAACCATGCAACAACAGTTTCTTCATGCGAATCTCCCGAATTGAATCACCGGTTCCAGCCACCAGGCCACGTCACGCTTGGGAAAACGGTGTTTCAGATGGGCCAGCAGGGCCTGGGCGTTGTCCGCTTCCAGGACGATCTGCACCATCATGCGTTGTGTACGCCCTCGCACCAGTTCCTGGGCGCTGAGGGTTTCATGGTGGCGGCTGTAGCCTTCCGCCTTGAGGAGTGTGAAGCCGGAGGCCCACTCGGGGCGTTCCAGGAACTGTTCCACCAGTTCCTCTTCCAGGTGCAGGGGCGCCGCCAGGGAAAGTTTCACAAGAGTCATGTCATTTCCCTTTAAGAATCAGGCGACGATAAAGAACCGGCAGCATCAGCAGGGTCAGGGCGGTGGAACTGAACAGGCCACCCACCACGACGATAGCCAGGGGCTTCTGGATCTCGGATCCGGGGCCGGTGGCCAGCAGCAGGGGGATGAGGCCAAAGGCGGTGATGCTGGCGGTCATGAGCACCGGCCGCAGCCGGCGCAAGGCCCCTTCCCGCACCACCTGGTCCGGCGCCATGCCCTGGCTGGCCAGCTGGTTGAAGTAGGTCACCAGCACCACGCCGTTGAGCACGGCGATGCCCAGCAGGGCGATGAAGCCCACCGAGGCCGGCACCGACATGTATTCCCCGGTGACGAACAGGGCGGCGATGCCCCCCACCAGGGCGAAGGGCACCATGGCGATGACCAGGCCGGCCTGGCGCAGGGATTTGAAGGTGGCGAACAGCAGGGCGAAGATCAGGGCCAGGGCCACGGGCACCACCACCGCCAGGCGGGTGGCGGCCCGTTGCTGGTTCTCGAACTGGCCGCCGTAGACCACGGAATAGCCATTGGGCAGCTTCACCTCCTGGGCGACCTTCGCCATCACCTCCTCCACGAAGCCCACCAGGTCGCGGCCGGCCACGTTGCACTGGATGGTGACATAGCGGGCCGCATTCTCACGGCTGACCACCACGGGACCTTCGGTGCGCACCAGCCTGGCCACCTCCCGCAGGGGAATGGCGATGCCGTTTTCCGTGGGAATGCGCAGGGCCTCGAATAGGGCCGGGGATAGGCGCACGTCCTCCCCGGCGCGCAATACCAGGGGGGTGCGCTTCACGCCCTCCTGGACCGTGCCCAGCTGCAGCCCCTCCAGGTTGGCCCGCAGGAAAGCAGACACGTCGTCCATGGACAGGCCGTAACGGCCGGCCGCCAGGCGGTCCACTTCCACCTTGAAGTACTGCACGCCGTCGTTCTTCAGGCTGAACACGTCCTGGGCCCCGGTCACCTTGCCCAGCAGCGTTTCCACCGAACCCGCCAGGGTGTTGAGGGTGTTGATGTCCGTGCCGAATACCTTGATGGCCAGGTCGCCCCGGGAGCCGGTGAGCATCTCCGAAACCCGCATGTCGATGGGCTGGGTGAAGCCGTAGGTCACGCCGGGGAAGTCGTTCATGACCGTACGGATTTCCTCCATGAGCCATTCCTTGTCCGGCTTGCGCCATTGTTCCCGGGGCTTCAGCACCAGGAAGGAGTCGGTCTGATTCAGCCCCATGGGGTCCAGGCCCAGCTCGTCGGAACCGGCCCGGGCCACCACGCCCGCCACTTCCGGCACCCGCTTGAGCAGGGCGCGCTGGACAGACTGGTCCAGGGCCAGGCTTTCCTCCAGGCTGATGGACGGCAGCTTTTCCAGCTGGATCAGCAGGTCTCCCTCGTCCAGGGTGGGCATGAAGGACTTGCCTATGAGAGGGAATAGGCCTACGGCCACCACCAGCAGGACCACGGCGGAGGCCATCACGAGCTTGAAACGGCCCAGGGCGAAGTCCAGCAGGGGGGTATAGAGGCGCAACGCAGTGCGTACCAGCCAGGGTTCGCCATGCTGACCTTCCTTCAGCAGCCAGGAAGCGATGACCGGCACCACCGTCAGGGCCAGCAGCATGGCCGAGCCCAGGGCGAAGACGATGGTCAGGGCCACGGGAATGAACAGCTTGCCTTCCAGGCCTTCCAGGGTGAGCAGGGGCAGGAACACGATCATGATGATGAGCACCCCGGCGGAGGTGGGTGTGGCCACCCCGCGTACCGCGCGGAAAACCCGGTGCAACTTGGACTGCCCGCCCTGGTCATGGGCCAGGTAGGTGACCACGTTCTCCACCACCACCACCGCGCCGTCGACCAGCATGCCGATGGCGATGGCCAGTCCCCCAAGGCTCATGAGGTTGGCGGAGAGGCCGAACTGGCGCATGAGAAGGAAGGTGGCCAGGGCCGCCAGGGGAAGGCTGATGGCTACGGTCAGGGCCGCGCGCACGTTGCCCAGGAAGAGGAACAACAGCACCAGCACCAGCAGGATAGCCTCTGCCAGGGCCTTGGTCACGGTGTTGACGGCCCGTTCCACCAGGGCGGAACGGTCGTAGAAAGCCTTTACCGTCACGCCCTTGGGCAGGGTGGGCTGGATCTCCGCAAGGCGTTGCTTCACCACCTTGACCAGCGCCTGGGCGTTTGCACCGCGTAGGCCCAGAACCAGGCCTTCCACCGCCTCGCCCCGTCCGTCCTTGCTGACGCCACCATAGCGGGTGAGGCTGCCCAGGCGCACCTGGGCCACGTCGGCCACCCGCACCGGAATGCCGCCCACGTTCTTGACCACGATGTTGGCCAGGTCGTCCAGGCTCTTCACCGCCCCTTCCACCCGCACCAGCCAGACTTCCTCGCCTTCCGTCAGGCGGCCGGCGCCGTCGTTGCGGTTGTTGGCCTGGATGGCGTCCCGCAACTGGGTCAGGGTGACGCCCCGGGCGCTCATGGCGGCGTTGTCCGGAACCACTTCAAAGGTCTTGACGTGGCCCCCCAGGGCGTTCACGTCGGCCACGCCGGGCAGGGTGCGCAGCTTGGGCCGGATCACCCAGTCCAGCAGGGCACGGCGTTCGGCCAGGCTGAGGTGATCCCCTTCCACGGTGAACATGAACATTTCCGACAGGGGCGTGGTGATGGGGGCCAGGCCACCACTCGTGCCCTCGGGCAGATCCGCCAGCACGGCGTTGAGGCGCTCGGCTACCTGCTGGCGGGCCCAGTAGATGTCGGTGCCATCCTCGAAATCGATGGTCACGTCCGTGAGGCCGTATTTTGAGGTGGAACGCAGGATGCGCTGCTTGGGAATGCCCAGCATCTCCATCTCTATGGGGGCCGCGATGCGGGTTTCCACCTCTTCCGGTGTCATGCCCGGGGCCTTGAGGATCAGTTTGACCTGGGTGGTGGAGACATCCGGAAAGGCGTCGATAGGCAACCCGCGCCAGGCCTGGATACCCGCCGCCAACAGCAGCAGGGTCAGGCCGATGACCAGAAGGCGCTGGGTCAGGGAGAATTCAGTCAGCTTGCTTAACATGCTTATTCACCCTGCCAGGCGGCCTTCAGGGCGGCCACGCCTTCAATGGCGATCTTTTCCTCGCCACTGAAGCGACCGTCGATGGCCGCCCACTCGGCGGATTGGCTCAAGACCTTTATCTGCTCGGGCTCAAAGCCGCCGGGGCGCTCCACGAACACCCAGTTCTGGCCTGCCTGGCGCACGATAGCCTTCACCGGCACGCGCCATTGTTTGTCGCCCGCCACGCCCTCGATGCGGGCGGATACACTCTGGTTCAGGCGCAGCAGGTTGCCACGGTTGCTCACCCGGGCGCGGATGGGCACGGTCTGGGCCTCGCTCACACTCCGGCCCACGGAGATCACCTGGCCGGTGGCGTCGGTGCCGGGCACGCTGACCTGCTGTCCGGCCTTCACCCGGGCCGCCATTTCCGCCGGTGCCTGTATCTCCAGCCAGAGGGGATCGAGCCTACCCACCTTGAACAGCATGCCGGCCGTGTCCATGCGGGCGCCGATGACGGCACCCTGTTCCAGCACCACGCCACTGATGGGGCTGGCCAGGGCGATGCTGTCCGTCAGCCGTTCTCCCCGCTCCGCGGCCTTGATGGCACCCTGGCCCAGGCCCATGAGGCTCAGCCAGGCACGGCGTTCGTTGAGCACGGCGGCGGCCTGGGCCTGGTTGGCCCGGCTGTTCTGCAGACGGGACTCGGGGATGATGCCTTCCTTGAACAGGGCTTCGTCGCGATGTACCGATTCCTCGGCCAAGCGGGCCTGGACTGCCGCCTGGGCAATGTCCTTTTGGGCACCGATGAGGCTTTCGCCCCGCAACACCGCCAGGGTCTGGCCTACCTTCACGGTATCGCCTGCGGCCACCCTGACCTCGCTGACGATGCCCGCCATGGGGGCGGCCAGCAGCCGTTCCTGGGTGGGGGGGATGGTGACCCGGGCGGGCAGGCTCACGGTGACGGCGCCGGCATGGGCGGCCAGGGGGACGGTGCCCACGCGCAGGGTGGTGCGCTGGGCGGGGGTCAGGGGGATGAGCTTGTCGCCGGCCAGGGCGGGCAGCGTAAACAGTGTGGCGAGGCCGGCCAGGGTGATGGCCAACGGCAGGACAAAGGGGCGGAGGGGCATGGTGGGCATGGATATTCTGTAATGGCGTCAACATGGAAGAACGGCGCGGAGACCGCGTCGTTCACCGGGCGTCAGGCTGGGTCAGCGGTTGCGCCCCCCGCCCGGGCCCATGCCACCGCCGCCGGGGCCGCTGCCCGGCCCCATGCCGCCGCCCAGGGCGGGAGGTGTGTCCGGGAGGCTCTTGCCCTGGGCCTTGGCCCGTGCCTGCATGGCCTGGTGATGTTCCAGGCGGATTTGTTCGCGTTCCTGGGCCGTGGTGGCCGCGCGCATCTTGTTGCGGTGTTCGATGCGTTCCTGGGCCGTCATCAACTGGCTGCCGTAGATGACTTCATCAGCCGGGTAAGCCGTCCCGGCACCCACGGTGATGGCCATGGCCAGCGCCGTCATGATCAGTTTGGTGGTGCGCATGATGTACTCCTTCAAATAAGGTTCCAGTCCCGGCCGCCCGGCCGGAATGCCTGTGCTCAACCTCGATTTGATTAGAGCAAGGGGATGTAACCGGCCTGCAACCCTGAAAGGCGGTTTTTGTAAAGCGATATGACAGGACCGGAGCTTGTTACATGGATTTACAAAGTGGTCCATGCGGGTCCGGTGGCCGGAAAATAATGGGCGATCGGTCAAGGGTGTGAGACATGAAGCAGGACCATTTGCTGGTGGTGGACGACGATGCGGAATTGCGTGTCCTGCTCCAGGACTACCTGGGGCAGGCGGGTTTCCGCATCACCGCCGTGGCCGACGGGCGACAGATGCAGCGGGCTCTGGAGGCTGCGCCTTTCGACCTGGTGATTCTGGACATCATGTTGCCCGGAGAAGATGGCTTGTCCCTTTGCCGCAAGCTGCGGGCGGAGAGCCGCATCCCCATCCTCATGCTCACCGCCCGGGGTGACGAGGTGGACCGCATCGTCGGCCTGGAGATGGGCGCGGACGATTACCTGCCCAAGCCTTTCAACCCACGGGAGCTGCTGGCCCGGGTAAAAAGTATCCTGCGGCGGGCCGGCAGCCTGCCGGAGAACCTGGCGGACGAGGACGTGCGCCGGTTCCGCTTCGAGGGGTGGACGCTGGATACCCGTACCCGGCAGCTACTTTCCCCCGCCGGGGTGGTGGTGGACCTGTCTGGGGCTGAATACAAGCTGCTGCGCATGCTGCTGGAGCACCCAAACCGGGGGCTATCCCGGGACCAGATGCTGGAATTCACCCAGGGCCGGGAGGCCAACGTGTTCGACAGGGCCGTGGACGTGCAGATCGGCCGCCTGCGCCGCAAGCTGGGGGACGACCCCCGGGAACCGCGACTGATCAAGACGGTACGCAACGAGGGCTACGTGCTTTCAGTACCCGTGGAGCGGCAGTGAGGTGGCCATGAAGCACATCGATTCCATCTATTTGCGGGTGGCCGGGGTGCTGCTTATCGGCCTGCTGGCGGCCCAGTGGGTATCCGAGCAGCTTTACCAGGAAGAGCGGGAACGGCTCCTTTCCCACCTCATCGCCGGTCCCCTGGTGCAACGCCTGGGGGCGGTGGCGGACCAGCTGGACCGGACCCCGGCGGCGGAACGCCCGGCCTTGCTGCGGGCCTTCACCTCGCCGCGCATCACCTTCAGCCTGGCGGACCGGCCGGCGCAGGGCATCCACGACGGCGCCCTGGACAAGCTCCAGGCCCGTCTTCGCCAGGAGATGGGCGTCCTGCGCCGGGTCACGGTGGCCAGCGGGCCCCACGAAACCGCCGATGGAGTGCCCATCCTGACCCGCATCTCGTTCGTGCTGCGGGATGGACAGATCATCCTGGCCACCCACCATTTCCCCGGCGACGAGCAGGTGGTCCCCAGCCGCCACCTGCCCTTGCTGACGGGATATTTCCTCGCCATCGCCCTGCTGGCTCTGTTGGCCATGCGCTGGGCGATGGATCCCCTGCGCCGCATGGCGGCGGCGGCTGACGCCCTGGGCCGGGACCTCAGCGGCCCGTCCCTGCCGGAAACCGGCCCCCGGGAGGTGCGCCAGGCCGCCCACGCCTTCAACACCATGCAAAGCCGCCTGGCCAGTTATCTGGATGACCGCCTGCGCATCCTGGCCGCCGTGTCCCACGACCTCAAGACGCCCATCACCCGCCTGAAGCTGCGCGCCGAGATGCTGGCGGACGAGATCCAGCGTGAGAAATTCCTGCGGGACCTGGAAGACATGGAGACCATGATCGGTGCCACCCTGGATTTCCTGCGTGGTGAAGCGGACAAGGAATCCGGCGTCCCCTTGGACATCAACGCCCTCCTCTCCACCCTGCAGGACGACATGGCCGCCCTGGGTGAGCAGGTGGAAGTGGAGGGCGAGGCCTCCAAGCCGCTCCAGGCCAGGCCCCAGGCCCTCAAGCGCTGTCTGGCCAACCTACTGGAGAACGCGGTGCGCTACGGAGGCAATGCCCGGATCAGGGTGGAAGACAGCCCCACGGAGTTGGCCTTGCATATCGACGACGATGGTCCGGGCATCCCCGATGACAGGCTGGAGCAGATGTTCCAACCCTTCCGCCGGGGCGAGGATTCGCGCAACCGAACCACCGGAGGGGTCGGCCTTGGTCTGGCCATCGCGCGCAACCTGGCCCGAGCCCATGGTGGCGAGGTGACTTTGTCCAACCGCCGAGAAGGCGGTTTACGGGTTACTGTGGTTCTGCCCCGGGAGACCTGACTGCGGGCAACCCCTCCCGCATGCGCCTCGTAGTCGCGGACACAAGCGAAGCGCTTTGCCATGCCAACGTCCAGCAACACGTCGTGTCGTCTCAGAACATGGTTTTCGTCGATAGCAGCGGCCGGTATGGCAGGGGACTCCTACGTGGGCGGCGCACCACCTTCACCGTTATCCGCTCTTAAGCCTCGCCAAAGCTTCGCCTCAGATTTCCTTAAGCTTTCCGCCTCAAGCTGTGGTCGTGTTCACCCCTCACATTCCCTCTGAGGAGAGAATCGATGAAACGCAAATTGCTGGCCGTCACCCTCTGCGCAACCATGATTGCCCCAGCCATTGCTCAAGAGGAAATCACTTACCGACAACACATCGAGCCCATGCTGAAGAAGTACTGCAACGAGTGCCACGCCGCACCCGATGCTCCCACCATGGCTGACTTCAAGCTGGACGAAGAAAAGTGGAAAAAGGCCAAGGTTGGCCCGCGCCTGGACACCTATGAACACCTGGTGATCCTGGTGGCCTACCCGTCCACCGGCGCGATCATGCGTCGCCTTGACGATGGCACCAGCCAATACGCCAATGGCAAGCCAGGCAACATGTACAAGTACCTGGGGAAAACCGACGAGGAACGCCAGGCCAACCTGGCCATCATGAAAGCGTGGGTAGGCGAAGGTGGCTGGAACCTGAACCGCATGAAAGCCCGCGGAGACGTGCCTGCCCTGACCAAAGAGCAGTTCGACAAGCTCGAACTCAAGTACTGAACAAATTGCCAGGGAATCCCCTGCGTCATGACCTCTCTCGGCTTGCTGCTTTGGATTGTTCTTGGCATCGTTTTGCAGGTGGGGCTGTTCCTGGGCATCAGTTTCTGGCAGCACTGGCAGACCTACAGCCGTCTCAAGCACGGACAACCCGAAGCAGACGAATCACTACCCGCAGCCAGCCTGCCAAAAGCGGAAGTGGCTGGCTGGTCGGGCTTTCGCCCTTTCAAGGTTGCCCAGCGCGTTATAGAGGACAGCGCAGGGCAAATCTGTTCTTTTTACCTGGAGCCCGAAGATAGGCAGGCACTTCCGTCATACAAGCCCGGCCAGTTCCTGACCTTCCGTTTGGACGTTCCCAAGGCCGACGGCAGCGGTACCGAGCAAATTACCCGCTGCTACTCCCTGTCGGATGCCCCCCAGTCCGACCATTACCGTGTTTCGATCAAGCGGGTGCCGCCCCCGCCGAAGAGCGACCACCCTCCGGGGCGCTCATCGAACTTCTTCCATGACCATATTCAGGTCGGTACGACACTTCAAATCCGCGCGCCCTCTGGACATTTCTATCTCGAACCGGGCAGCAGTCCCATCGTCCTGATCGCCGGTGGCATCGGCATTACGCCCATGCTCAGCATGCTCAACTGGTGCCAGGCGCATCAACCCGAGCGCGAAGTCTGGTTCTTCTACGGCGTGCGCAACAGCGCGGAAACCGCTTTTGCAGCACATCTGGGCGCAATCGCCGCGGTCAACCCGAACGTCCATCTGCGCCTGTGCTTCAGTAACCCTCTGCCGGAAGATCGACTGGGCCAAGACTTCCATCACCACGGTCGCGTGGATGTGCATCTGTTCCGCATGGAATTGCCGCTGAAGCCCTACCACTACTACATCTGCGGGCCCACGCCGATGATGGAATCCCTGGTGCCGGCACTGGACGACTGGGGCGTGCCCGATGCGCACATCCACTTTGAAGCCTTCGGTCCCGCCTCGATCAAGCGTCGCAAACCGGAGACCGCAGCTACCGGGAGTGCCATTGCAACCCCTGCAATCGACATCACGGTGACGTTCGCCAAATCGGGCAAACAGGCCCGGTGGTCACCGCAGTCGGGCAGCCTGCTGGAATTCGCAGAATCCCAGGGGATTGCCATCGATTCGGGCTGCCGCGCAGGCGGCTGCGGCACCTGCCAGACCACGATACGTTCCGGCGAAGTGTCCTATCAGCAATCTCCGGACTTCGATCCCGAACCCGGCACCTGCCTGATGTGCGTCAGCATCCCCAAGACCCATGTGACGCTGGAGGCCTGACATGACATCACCCGGCACCGCTTCCCTCTGGCGCAACCACATCCTGCCCTTCACGCTGTTGGTGACCCTGCTCGGGGTGGCGACGGTCCTCGGCGACTACCTGCTGCATCGTCTCGATATGGTCTGGGTGGGCCGCTATCTCGGCATCCCCGGCACCTTGCTGATCATCGGATCGCTGACCTATTCCCTGCGCAAGCGGAAAGTCATCGCGTCCGGGAACGTCAAATCCTGGCTCAGCATGCACGAGATCGGCACCTGGCTGGGTTCCTGGATGGTGCTGCTGCATGCCGGGGTCCATTTCAATGCCATCCTGCCCTGGCTGGCCACAATCGCCATGGGGGTCAATGTCATCAGCGGCATGGTCGGCAAGATGCTGCTGAAACGCTCGCGCGAACATGTCCAGGCCCGGCGCGAACAGTATCAGTTGCGCGGGTTGCCCAAGGCGGAGGTCGAGCAGACGGTGTTCTGGGAATCGGTAACTTTTGACGCCATGGCCAAGTGGCGCAAGGTCCACATACCGATCTTCATTGCCTTTGCCGTGCTGGCCCTGGGGCACATCGTCAGCATCTTCCTGTTCTGGGGATGGCGATGAATAACATCCTCAAGATCGTTCTGGCGGTCAACCTGATCGCCCTGGCCATACTGGCCTTTGTCTATCCCCATTTGATGGTCAGCCCCGGCAAGCTGATTCCCGGCCACAGCAAGCTTGAAACGGACTGTTTTGCCTGTCACGCACCGTTTTCAGGAGCCACGACCGAACGCTGCACGAACTGTCACAAGCCGGAAGAGATCGGCAAACTCACGACCCTTGGGCAGCCGATCCAGAAACCGCTCACCAGCACACCCTTCCATCAGAAGCTCGTCAAGCAGGAATGCCTTGCGTGCCACAGTGATCATGCCGGAGTGAAACGCTTCCGCAGCGCAGGCCGGTTCAACCATGCCTTGCTCCAGGCAGATGCCCGCAAGGAATGTCAGTCCTGCCACAAGTCACCCAAAGATTCGCTCCATCAGCAGATCACCGGGAATTGCAGCCAGTGCCATAGCCAGGAGAAATGGGCACCCGCGAACTTCGATCACGGCAAGTATTTCGTTCTGGACCGTGATCACAACGTGAAATGCGCAACTTGTCACGTGCGTAACGACTACAGCCGCTACACCTGCTACGGCTGCCATGAGCACTCCCCCGAGAAGATCCGGCGCGAGCATATCGAAGAAGGAATTCGCGACTTCAAGAACTGCGTTGAATGCCACCGAAGCGCCGATGAGCACGACATTCGGATACCGAGGCGCGGGAGAGTGCGCGAACAAGGACAAGGCGTGGCGCGGGATGACGACTGACGGCGATCAAAACACACCCAGCCTGTATTGCCATGCCGGGATTTTCATCGGCTGGCGCGAACACCTGCCATACGCCGCCTTGGTCATGGCAAACGACACTGGATGCCATCACACGACTTGACTTGCCTGGCTCCCGGCGAGCCACCTTCACCGTTATTCGGTCTTAAGCCTCGCCTAAGCTTCACCTCAGATTTCCTTAAGCTTCCCGCATCAGGCTGTGGCCATGTTCACCCCACACAGGAGCATGACCATGAAAGCACTGATTCCCGTATTGATTGGCCTATTCGCCGTGACGGCGCAGGCCGCCACGCCCAACGAAATTCTCGCCGGCTATCGCGCCGAGGCGGCGAAGAGCAACCCCCGTTACCAGTCATCGGCGGAGCTCGGTGCGCAGTTGTACACGCACCCGTTCGGCGTGTCCGCCAAAATGCCGTCGTGCAGCAGTTGCCACAGTGACGACCCCGCCCGTGGCGGCAGTCACGTGGTGACCGGCAAGGCGATCCAGCCCCTGGCGCCCGCCGCCAATGCGGAGCGCTTCAGCGACCTGGCCAAGGTGGAGAAGTGGTTCCGCCGCAACTGCGGCGAAGTGCTCGGCCGAGAATGCAGCGCCGCCGAAAAGGCCGATTTCATCAGCTTCGTGATGCGGGGGCGCTGAGATGAACGCCACGCACATGCTCGCCCCGTTGTTTTCGATCTTCCTGGCCTGCGCGGCACAGGCCGACGACCTGCGCCTGCCCGCCGGCGCGCCGCCGGCCTTCCAGAGCGAATGCGGCGCCTGCCACCTGGCCTTCCCGCCGCGACTGCTGGCGGCCGAAGACTGGCGCCGGGTCATGGCCGGCCTCGACCGGCACTATGGCGACAACGCCAGTCTCGACGCGCCGACGCGCCGCGCCATCGAGGCGTATCTGGTCGAAAACGCCGGCAAACCGAGAAAGCTCGGCCCCGGCGGGACGGCGGCGCCGGGCGAAGCACCGCGTTTGACCGCCACCGCCTGGTTCAAGCGCAAGCACCACGAGGTGCCGCCGGCCTCCTGGCGACATGCCGAAGTGCGCAGCCCGGCCAACTGCGCCGCCTGTCACAAACAGGCGGCAAGCGGCAGTTACCGCGAGCGCGAGATCGTCATGCCCGGCGGCCGTCGCTGGCAAGACTGAGGAGAGGACGATGAACAGGATTCTGGTCTGGGGCTGGCCGGTGCGCATCGGCCATTGGCTGCTGGCGGGCGCCTTCGTCCTGGCCTGGCTCACCGGCGACAGCGAAACCTGGCGCCTGGTGCATGTCTGGGCCGGCGGCACCGTCGTCGGCGTGGTGTTGTTCCGCCTGCTCTGGGGCCTGGTGGGAACGCGCTACGCGCGCTTCACCAGCTTCGTGCGCGGCCCCGGCGCGGTGAAGGCGTATCTGCTCGGGTTGTTCACGCAGCCGCGCGTCGAACAGCACGGCCACAACCCCGCCGGCGGCTGGGCCATCGTCGCGCTGCTGGCGCTGGGCCTGCTCACCGGCCTCAGCGGCTGGCTGACCTATCAGGAAATCAGCGGGGAGTGGTTCGAGGAACTGCACGAAACCCTGGCCTCGACCATGCTGGCGGTGGTCCTCCTCCATCTCGTCGGCGTGCTCACCGGCAGTCTGGCGCATGGCGAAAACCTGGTGCGCGCCATGTTCACCGGCATGAAGCGCGGCGATGCCGATGCCGCCATCGCCGGCGCGCGGCCGCTCGCCATACCGCTATTGCTTGCCTGCGCGGCGACCTGCGCCTGGTGGCTGGCCCGGTAGAATCCCGCCCATCATGCGCATCCTGCTCGTCGAAGACGATCCGCACCTGGGCGACGCGCTCATGGTCGGCCTGCGCCAGCACGGCCATGCCGTGGACTGGCTGCGCGACGGCGTAGCCGCCGATCTCGCGCTGAAGAGCGAACCTTTCGATCTGCTGGTGCTGGATCTCGGTTTGCCGCGCCTCGATGGCGTCGAGGTGCTGCGGCGGCTGCGCGGGCGCGGCCAGGTCCTGCCGGTGCTGATCCTCACCGCGCGCGACGCCACCGGCGACAAGGTAGCCGGGCTGGATGCCGGCGCCGACGATTATCTGGTCAAGCCCATCGATCTCGACGAACTGGTGGCGCGCGCCCGCGCCCTGACCCGGCGCGCGGCGGGTCATGCCAGTCCGCGCCTGAGTGTCGGCGACCTGTCGATCGATCCCGCCGCGCGCCAGGCGACGCTGCGCGGCGCACCGGTCGAATTGACCACGCGCGAGTTTTCCCTGCTGCTGACGCTGGCGGAAAACGTCGGCCGCGTTCTGACCCGCGCCCAGCTCGAAGCCTCGCTCTATGGCTGGCGCGACGAACCGGACAGCAATGCGCTGGAAGTGCACATCCACAATCTGCGCAAGAAGCTGGGCAGCGAGCGCATCAAGACCCTGCGCGGCATCGGCTACGGCATGGCGAAACCATGACCACGCGCTGGTTTTCCCTGCGCCGGCGCCTGTTCGCGCTGCTGCTGGGCGGCGTCAGCGCCGGCTGGCTGGTCACCATGGTGTTCTCCTATGTCGACGCCCACCACGAAATCGACGAGTTGTTCGACGCGCAACTGGCGCAGGCCGCCCAGACCCTGCTCGCGCTCGCCGGCGAATATGACGATGACGACGATGTCGTCGAACTGACGGGGGATGGCCACCCCTACCAGAAGAAACTGGTGTTCCAGCTCTGGGATGACGAGGGCCGCCTGCTGTTGCGCTCACGCGACGCGCCGACCCAGCGGCTGACCGATGCGCTGGGTTACTCGGAACGGGTGGATGCCCGGGGGCAACGCTGGCTGTACTACAGCCAGTGGGATGCCCAGCGGCAATTGCGCGTCGAGGTCGGAGAGAACCACGCGGTGCGCGAGGAGCTTTCGCGCTACATCGCCATGCGCCTGCTGGCCCCGGCCGTGCTCGGCCTGCCGCTGCTCGGTCTGTGGGTGTGGTTCGCCATCCGCCGCGGTCTGGCGCCCATCGCCACGGTCACCGATCAGGTCAGCCGGCGCGCGCCGGAACACCTCGATGCGCTGACACCGGAGCGCGCGCCGGAAGAAATCCGTCCCCTGGTCGAGGCGCTCAACGCGCTGTTCGCGCGCGTCGACCGCGCCTTCGACCACGAGCGCCGCTTCACCGCCGACGCCGCCCATGAGTTGCGCACGCCGCTGGCGGCGTTGGCCGCGCAGGCGCAGGTGGCGCTGCGGGCGGATGACGCGCGGCAACGCGAGCAGGCCCTGGCGCGGATCGTCGCCGGCAGCCAGCGCGCCGGCCGGCTGGTCGGGCAGTTGCTGACCCTGGCGCGGCTGGACCCGGCAAGCCGGCCCGCGCTGCAGGCGGTTGCGCTCGATGTCCTCGCCACCGAGGCATGCGCGGAGCTCGGCCGGATCGCCCTGGAGCGGCATATCAGCCTGGAACTGGAGGCGCCCGAAGCCGTGGTGGTGGACGCCAACGCCGACCTGCTGCGCGTCCTGCTGCGCAACCTGATCGACAACGCCCTGCGCTACACGCCGGAGGGCGGCAGGGTCGAAGTGGCGGTGAGCATGACGGATGCGGGCGCCAGCCTGGTGGTCGGCGATGACGGACCCGGCATCCCGGAAGGCGAACGTGATGCCGCCCTGCTGCGCTTCCATCGCCTGGCGGGGCAGGAAGTCGAAGGCAGCGGTCTCGGCCTGTCCATCGTCGCGCGCATCGCCGAGTTGCACGCGGCGCGGCTGACCTTGGGCGACGGCCCCGCCGGCAAGGGATTGACGGTACAGGTGCTGTTTCCCGCGCCGGCCACGCGCCAAGGCGATCCCTCAGCCGATTGCGAATACCCGTAAAATCACGCCTGATCTTTCAAGGCGCTTTCATGCTCACCGCTTCCAACCTCACCATCCAGTTCGGCGCCAAGCCCCTTTTCGAGAACGTCAACGTCAAGTTCGGCGACGGCAACCGTTACGGCCTCATCGGTGCCAACGGCTGCGGCAAGTCCACCCTCATGAAGATCCTGGCCGGCGTGCTGGAACCCTCAGCCGGCAACGTCGCCATCGATCCGCACGAGCGCATGGCCTTCCTGCGCCAGGACCAGTTCGCCTTCGAGGACGAGCGGGTGCTGGACGTGGTGCTCATGGGCCACGCCGAGCTGTGGGCCTGCATGCGCGAGAAGGATGCCATCTACATGAACCCGGAGGCGACGGAAGCGGACTACATGCGCGCCGCCGAGCTGGAGGCCCACTTCGGCGAGATGGGCGGTTACGACGCCGAGGCCCGCGCCGGCGAACTGCTGCTGGGCCTGGACATCCCTTCCGACAAGCATCAGGGCCCCATGCGCGAAGTGGCGCCGGGCTGGAAGCTGCGCGTGTTGCTGGCGCAGGTGCTGTTCGCCAACCCGGACATCCTGCTGCTCGACGAACCCACCAACAACCTCGACATCAACACCATCCGCTGGCTGGAGGACGTGCTCAACGCGCGCGACTCCACCATGATCATCATCTCTCACGACCGCCACTTCCTGAACCAGGTCTGCACCCACATGGCCGACCTGGACTACCGCACCCTGAAGGTCTATCCGGGCAACTACGACGACTACATGGAAGCCTCCACCCAGGCCCGCGAGCGTCAGTCCGCCGCCAATGCCAAGGCCAAGGAACGGGTCGCCGAATTGCAGGAGTTCGTGCGCCGCTTCGCCGCCAACAAGTCCAAGGCCAAGCAGGCCACCAGCCGCATGAAGCTGATCGAGAAGATCAAGCCGGAGGATGTGAAACCCTCCAGCCGGCAATATCCCTGGATCCGCTTCGAATACGACGAGAAGGAAAAGCTGCACCGCCTGGCCGTGGAGATGGAGAACCTGAGCTTCGGCTACGAGCCCGGCCAGAAGGTGATCGACAAGCTCAACGTGCACATCGCCGCCGGCGACCGGGTCGCCATCATCGGCGAGAACGGCGTCGGCAAAACCACCCTGCTGAAGCTGCTGGTGGGCGAGTTGCATCCCGAGCGTGGCAGCGTCAAATGGGCGGAAAAAGCCAAGCCGGGCTATTTCGCCCAGGACCATTCCGCCGATTTCGACAGCGACCAGTCCCTCACCGACTGGATCTCCGAATGGGTGCGGGCCGGCGGCTACGAGGGCGAGGATCTCATCACCCTGGTGCGCGGCACCCTGGGCCGCCTGCTCTTCTCCGGCGACGAGGTGAAGAAGCCGGTGCGCGTCATCTCCGGCGGCGAGCAAGGCCGCATGCTGTTCGGCAAGCTCATGCTGCTGCGCCCCAACGTGCTGGTCATGGACGAGCCCACCAACCACCTGGACATGGAATCCATCGAGTCGCTCAACAACGGCCTCGACGCCTTCACCGGCACCCTCGTCTTCGTCTCCCATGACCGCCAGTTCGTGTCCTCGCTCGCCAACAAGATCATCGAGCTCAAGCTGGACGGCAGCCACGTGGTCTACGAGGGCGGCTACGAGGACTACCTGGCCAGCCAGGGGCTGGAGTAACAGGCGCCGCGCGGAGCACGGTACACTGCGTGGCATCGGCTGAAACCAGCGCCCCACCCGTGAACGCGACGCCATGATCAAGCCCGCCTTCCGCCCGTTATTCGTCCTGCCGCTCGCCCTCGCTCTCGCCGGCTGCATGCAGGACTCCGCCTCCTACACCTTCCCGGAGAAGGACCACGCCATCACCCTGATCCGTATGCAGGACTGGCCTTGGCAAAGCAGTCTGAGCCTCGACGTGATGGCGGTCCGCATGCCCGACTGCAACGGTGGCCTGCGCATCCGCGATGTGCCGCGCAAGGCCGAGTTCGTCCTGTTCCAAGCACCGGATACCTACGCCGAACCGATCTTCATCCTGCGCGTGGATCGGCGGAATTTCGCGGTGAGCACGGCATCCTGCCGGGTGCAGGAATTCAAGGAAGCCCCCGAGGATGCCGGTCGCATGCTTGGCCATTTCCGCGAGCGGGACGGCGGCTTCGCCTTCGTGCCGGCCGGTGACTGAAGCACGCCCATGCGCTACGCCGACCTGCGCGATTTCATCGCCCAACTCGAAGCCCGCGGCGAGCTCAAGCGCATCCGCGCGGAGATCGACCCCAGGCTGGAAATGACCGAGATCGGCGACCGCGTGCTGCGCGCCGGCGGGCCCGCCCTGCTGTTCGAAAAGCCGAAGGGCTTCGCCATGCCGGTGCTGGCCAACCTGTTCGGCACGGTCGGGCGGGTGGCCCTGGGCATGGGCGAGGAGGACCCGGCCAAGCTGCGCGAGATCGGCAGGCTGCTCGCCTACCTGAAGGAACCGGAGCCGCCGAAGGGCCTCAAGGACGCCTGGGACAAGTGGCCGGTGCTGAAGCAGGTGCTCAACATGAGCCCGAAAGAAGTGCGTTCCCCCGCCTGTCAGGAAGTGGTGTGGGAGGGCCGGGACGTCGACCTCTCGCGCCTGCCCATCCAGACCTGCTGGCCCGGCGATGCCGCGCCGCTGCTCACCTGGGGCCTGGTCATCACGCGCGGGCCGCACAAGCCGCGGCAGAACCTGGGCATCTACCGGCAGCAGGTGATCGGCCCCGACAAGCTGATCATGCGCTGGCTCGCGCATCGCGGCGGCGCCCTCGATTACCGCGAATTCCAGGCGGCACATCCGGGCCAACCCTTCCCCGTCTGCGTGGCGGTCGGTGCCGACCCCGCCACCATCCTGGGGGCGGTGACGCCGGTGCCGGACTCCCTCTCCGAATACCAGTTCGCCGGCCTGCTGCGCGGCGCCAAGACGGAAGTGGCGAAGGCGTTGGGTTCCGACCTGCAGGTGCCGGCTAGCGCCGAGATCGTCCTGGAAGGCGTCATCCACGCCGGTGAAACCGCCCTCGAAGGCCCCTTTGGCGACCACACCGGCTACTACAACGAGCAGGAGACCTTTCCGGTCTTCACGGTCGAGCGCATCACCATGCGCCGCGACCCCATCTACCACTCCACCTACACCGGCAAGCCGCCGGACGAGCCTGCCATCCTCGGCGTCGCGCTGAATGAGGTGTTCGTGCCCCTGCTGCAGAAGCAGTTCCCAGAGATCACCGACTTCTACCTGCCGCCGGAAGGCTGCTCCTACCGCATGGCGGTGGTGAGCATGAAGAAGCAGTACCCCGGCCACGCCAAACGGGTGATGTTCGGCATCTGGAGCTTCCTGCGCCAGTTCATGTACACCAAGTTCATCCTGGTGACCGACGAGGACGTCAACGTGCGCGACTGGAACGACGTCATGTGGGCGCTCACCACCCGCGTCGATCCGGCGCGCGACACCCTGCTGGTGGAGAACACGCCGATCGACTATCTCGATTTCGCCAGCCCGGTCTCCGGCCTCGGTTCGAAGATGGGCATCGACGCCACCAACAAGTGGCCGGGCGAGACCAGCCGCGAATGGGGCACCCCGATCCGCATGACGGACGCGGTGAAGCAGCGCGTGGACGAACTCTGGCGCGAACTCGACCTGGATTGACGCGCATGGCCTTGGATTACCTCCGCTTCGTCCCGCTCAACGGCCTCTCCGAGGAGGGCCTGTCGGCGGCCGCCGGCCTCGCGCGCCGCATCCATCTGGAAGCCGGACAGATTCTGTTCCAGCAGGGCGAGCACGACGACACGCGCTATTACCTGCTGTCCGGCGAAATCCTCCTGGAGGCTGGCGACGAAGGCGCGCCACTGCTGATCCGCGCCGACAGCGAGGCGGCCCGTCACCCCCTGGCCCGTCTCAAGCCGCGCCGCTATTCGGGCCGGGCACGCGTCGCCTGCGAACTGCTCGGCTTCCCCGAGGCCGCGCTGGAGAATCTGGTCGCCCGCGATCAGGCCACCGCCTACGAAGTCACCGAGTTCGAGGGTGACGATCCCGTCTGGATGTTCGACCTGCTGCGCAACCCCGCCTTCGCGCGGGTGCCGCCGGCCAACCTGCACACCCTGTTCGCCCGCTTCCAGTCCATGCCGGTGACCGCCGGCCAGGTGGTCATCCGCCAGGGCGACGCGGGCGACTACTACTACCTGATCCGGAAAGGTCGCGCCCGCGTCGAGCGCCTGACCGGCGCCGGCACACCACTGCGCCTGGCCGAACTGGAAGCCGGCCAGGGTTTCGGCGAGGAGGCCCTGATTTCCGGCGAAGCCCGCAACGCCACCGTCACCATGCTCGACGATGGTCAACTCATGCGTCTGGCGGCCGACGACTTTCACGCGCAATTGCAGGCGCCTCTGGTTCGTCTGGTGGACGAGGCCGAGGCGTTGCGGCTGCTGCGCGAGGGCGGCGCGCAAACCGTGGACGTGCGCCTGGAAGATGAATACCGGCACGGCAGCCTGCCCGGCGCCCTCAACATTCCCCTCTACCTGCTGCGTGTGAAGGCCGCCGCCCTGCCCCGCGACCGCCTCTACATCCTCTTCGGCCACGGCGAGCGCCGCGCCAGCACCGCCGCCTTCCTGCTCGCGCAGCGCGGTTTCGAGACGCGCGTGCTGCGCGGCGGTCTGGCCGGCCTGAAAAAACCGCTGGCACCCGGCTAATAGTTGATTACAATACTCGGGTATTGATTTTCCCGGAGATGCCCATGTCCACCGAACTTCACATCGCCGCCCAGGCCGGAGACCACGCCGAGCTGCGTCGCCTGCTGGCCGCCGGCGCCGCCCCCGACAGCCGCGACCAGGAAGGTCGCACCGCGCTGCACCTGGCCGCCCAGGGCGGACATCTGGAAGCCGCGCGCGCCCTGCTCGAAGGTGGCGCCGACGTCAACGCGCGCGACGCCAACGACTGGACCCCGCTGTTCAAGGCCGCCTACAACCATGAGCTGGATTGCGGCTTCGCCCCGGTGGTGCGGGCCCTCGCGGAGGCCGGCGCCGACGTCAACGCGCGCATCTTCTACGGTCTCAGCCCCCTCATGCTGGCGGCCGGCGCCGGCGAGGCGGCGGTATGCGAGGTGCTGCTGGAAGCCGGCGCCGACGTGAAGGCCGCCAACGACGGCGGCCGCACCGCGCTGGCCATGGCCAAGGAGCGCTTCTTCGTCGACGTCATCAATCTCCTGCACGAAGCCGAGGGTTTCGTCATGGAGACCGAGGGCGGCGGCAGCTGCTCCAGTTCGCGCAAGGGCCCGCCCTCCGAGGCCAAGGTCGTGAATTTCATGAAGCGGCCCATGCACTGAGTTCCCGCCCGCCGCGGGGGAGCCGCGTAGGGTGTATAGGCAGCAAGGTGTTATGCGCCGGATGGATCCGCGCAATGCGCGGAGTCTACCCCCGCATCGCGGGGGCCTATTGCGACCTACTGTTCAGCGTGGGAGCGCTACACGGAGCCACTTGCGCGGCCCTCGTCTTATCTAGATCAACCACCGCGCGAAAAGCTCCAGCCTTCGCCCTCGGCTGGGCTCCACGGGCCGCCGCGCTTTTCCCTGGGCGGCGGCGCCGGGTTCTTGGGTGTGGGTGCCTGCGGCGGTGGCGGCGGATCCAGCCGGTCCACCTGCGGCGGCGGCGGTGCCTGCACGGGCTCCTGTTCCACCGGCTTCACCGGCGCCGTCGGCACGGGCTTGGGCTTCAACGCGGCCGGCACCGGGGTAGATGATGGCACCGGCTGCGCCTGCTTGGGCGCCGCCTGCCGGGCGGCCAGCGGTTTGCCGGAAACGGTGGCGGCCGGCGTGGCGGGCTGCGTCGAAGCCGCCGCGGTGGTTTCGGTCGACAGCGGGACGGCCTGCGGGGCTGCCGCGCTGGGCGGCATCGACTCTGCATCGAAAGCCGCCAGTGTCTCCGCCCAGGTCGGTTCCAGGACCTCGCTGCCCAACACCAGCCCGCGCAGGGCGGGCTCGATGTTCTTCATGATCTGCACCGCGATGCCGCTGGTGAAGCGGTAGTCGGCCGCCGCCTCGCCGGGCACGAATACCGTCATCACCCCGAAGAAACGCTCGCCCAGGAAGAAGGCGAAGGTGGCGGTGCGGTTCATGACCTTGGATTCCAGCACCTGGCCGCTGGCCGAATACACCTCGTAGCGGTGATCGCCGGTGCCGGTCTTGCCACCGATGGTCAGAAACTCGCCGCCGCCGAGCGGATAGGCACCGCGCAGGCGGCGGGCGGTGCCCTGTTGCACGACGTCGACGAGGGCGCGGCGCACCACCCCGGCCACCTCGGCGGAGAAGATGCGCGTGGCCTCCGGTTGCTCGCGCTTGAGCACGCTGTGATAGGGCGTGCCCGCGGCAAACTCGATGCGGGTGAGGGTGACGGGCTGCAGCTTGACGCCGTCGTTGAGGATCACGCCCATCATCTCCGCCAGGGCGGCGGGCCGGTCGGCCGAGGAACCGATGGCGGTGGCATAGGAGGGCACCAGCGTGCCGAACGGATAGCCGAGCTGACGCCAGCGCCGGTGGACTTCCTGGAATGCCTCGATCTCCAGCAGGGAGAGGATGCGCAAATCCTGCGCGTTCTTGTGACTGGTCTGCAACAGCCAGCCGTACACGTCCTGGCGCTCCTTCTGGCTGGCCTTGGTGATGTCGTTCCAGCCGGCCTGCGGACTCGCGCGCAGATACGCCACCAGCCACAGTTCCAGGGGATGTATCTGGGCGATGTAGCCGCGGTCGGAGAGGTCGAATTTGTCCGGGCCGTAGGTTTCGTAGAGGAACTGGTAGTCCCCCTCGTTCAGGCTGGCGGGATTGTTCAGGCGCTGCCGGATGAAGGCGCTGAAGCTGGCGACGTCGGCCTGGGGTTCCAGGTAGCGGTGCACGGCGGCAAGCCGCCGGGGGTTGGCGGTGAGGTGGTTGAGCAGGGCGCCGCTGGCTTCCTCCGGCTTCAGCCCCTTGTACTTCTTGTGGAAGCGGGCCAGATAGGACTTGCCCTCCTTGTCCGCGAAGCGCCGCAGGTATTCGGCCCGCCGCGGATCCCCGGGGTCGGCCAGGATCTGCGCCGCGCCCTTCGGGTCGCGATACATGAAATGCCGCGCGATGTCGCGCATCAGGCGGATGAAGGGCAGGTTCACCGAGTTGCGCGTGGCCTCCCACATGTCCATGACCTTGTGGTCGTCCTCGCGGTTGAAGTTGGCGAACTGGTGCACGCCGCCGCCGGTGAGGAAGGATTCCGCCGGGCTGGCCGAATAGGTTCGCGCCATGGCCGCTTCCAGCATGGGCGTGAGCGACTTGCCGCTGGCTCCGGCCAGATAGTTGAGCGCCCAGCGCAGCAGCAGATCCTTGTCCGCAACCTTGACCCTGAGCAACTCGCCACGCGACATGCCGGCGTATTGTTCATGCAGCTCCGCCACCAGTTGCAGGTAGGTGAGGAGGGTGCGCAGCTTGGCCGAGGACCCCATGTCCAGCTTGGCACCCTTGTTGATATCGAAGGGCTGGTTCAGGTTGTCGGCCTGCACCCTGAGCAGGGCGCCTTCCTCGGTGTTCTCGTACAGGGTGAAACTGTAGATCGGTTTGCTCAGGTCATTCTCGGGGGACAGCAGGTACTGTCCGTAGAGGCCGGCGGCTTCCACCACGAGCGGATCGGACAGGCGCCGCAGAAAGGCCGAGATGGCGCGCTGGGTGGGACCGTGCAGGGTGGCGCGGGCCTTCACGTCGAGACGGTCGAGGTCATACAGGCGCGGCACGCCGAGGCGGCCGGAGAGCTCGACGCGCAGGGCGCTGGCCGCCTTGTCCTCGAACTGCTCGGCGTCACCGTTGCGCCGCGTCTTGCCATTCACACGAAAGGCGATGCGCTCACGCAGGGCCGCGTCGCGCAGTTCCGGGCTGATCACCCGCGCCTCCGCCAGGAGGCGCAGGTGCGCGTCGGCATGGGCATTCAGTTGGTCGCGGCCGGACAGCAGGTAATAGGACGGCTTGCGCTGGGAAATCAGCAGACCGAGCACGTGCTTGTAGGCACGCGCAGTTTCCGACGTCGGTTTCGGCGCGCGCAGCAGACGGTTGGCCTCCTCGAAATCCAGACCGAACCAGGCATGCAGGCCATCGCCCACGCCGTTCACCTCGCCGAAGCCCGGCGCCGCGGCGAGCGGCACCGAGTTCAGGTAATCGAGCACGATGCGGCGCCGCGTGGCGCGCGTGTCCTCGCCATCGAGATAGGCGCGCAGCGAGGCCGACACCATCTGCCGCAGCTTGTCGGCCGGGGTCATGGTCAGGCCATCCGGGGAATGCCGGTATTTCTCGATCTGGGTGGCCAGGGTGGAGCCGCCGGGCACGTTGCGTGAGGGATCCACCGCCTGCAGCATTTTCTCCAGCAGCGCCGCGCCGAGGCGATCCCACTCCACCGCAGGATTGCGTTGCGGGTGATTGGGATCGAGCAGTTCGCGGTTCTCGATGAACAGCAGGGTGTTCGCCACCACCGCCGGCACCCCGTTGAAATCGGCGTAGGCGTGGCGGGGATGGCGCGCGCTGTAGAGCGGTTCGCCGCGGCAGTCGAGGATGTCGAGACCCGCCACGGACTTTTCCGCGTAGGGCATGAACAGACCGAAGTCGTGCACGCGCGTCATTTCCGGTGACAGGCGCGCCTGCTCGGTGACCAGGAAGCCTTGCTGCTTCAGGCGCTGCAGGTATCCGGGCAGGCCCACATACCCCAGGCGGATGTCATAGGGTCCGGCCTCCGGGGTACGCAGATCCGGGTTCTCGCCGGCCTCGGTCTGGAAGGTCAGTCGCTTGCCGTAGCCCGCCAGCACCATGGCCTGGAACGGCGAGGCGATCAGTTCATAGGCGGCGACGAGGGCGCCGACCAGCATCGCCGCGAAGATGAAAATCCAGAAGCCAGGCCCCAGCTTGCGCGGTCTTCTCGGCGGCAGCGCGCCGGGTGGCACGCGGATAGGCGTCTCGGACACGGACGGGCTGGTCATAGCGGGTGCTCATCCACCGCCGGGCGGCGGGGCTGCATCACGATTGCGCGAACTCCCCCAGCCAGTCGCGAGGCCGCAGGAAATCGCTGTACAGCCGGGCCTCCGGCGTTCCCGGCTCGGGTTTCCAGTCATAGCGCCATTTCACCAGCGGCGGCATGGACATCAGGATGGATTCGGTGCGGCCGCCGGATTGCAGGCCGAACAGGGTGCCGCGGTCGAACACCAGATTGAATTCCACGTAACGGCCGCGGCGATAGAGCTGGAAATCCCGCTCCCGCTCGCCGTAGGGGGTGTCGACGCGGCGCTCGAGGATGGGCACGTAGGCGGAGAGGAAGTGATCGCCCACCGACTCGGTCAGGTTGAAGCACTGTTCGAAGCCTCCCTCGGAGAGGTCGTCGAAGAAGATGCCGCCGACGCCGCGCGGCTCGTTGCGGTGCTTGAGGAAGAAGTACTCGTCGCACCACTGCTTGAAGCGCGGGTAGAGGGCCGGGTCGAAGGGGTCGAGCGACTTGCGGCACATGCTGTGGAAGTGCACCGCGTCCTCCTCGAAACCGTAGTAGGGAGTAAGGTCCATGCCGCCGCCGAACCACCACACCGGTGCCTCGCCGTCCTTCTCGGCGACGAAGAAACGCACGTTCATGTGCGAGGTGGGAGCGTAGGGATTGCGCGGGTGCATGACCAGCGACACGCCCATCGCCTGCCAGCGCCGGCCAGAGAGTTCCGGCCGGTGCGCCGAGGCGGAGGGCGGCAGTTTGGCGCCCATGACGTGGGAGAAGTTGCAGCCGCCCCGCTCCAGGACGTTGCCCTCCTCCACCAGGTAGGAATAGCCGCCGCCGCCCTCGGGCCGCTCCCAGCCGTCGCGGCGGAAGGTCTTGCCGTCCACCTGCTCCATGCGTTCGACGATGAGCTCCTGCAACTCCAGGAGGAATTCCTTGACGCGTTCCGTGTTCATAGCAATCGAGGCGGACCCAAACGGCCGGATTCTACCCAGAAAAACGGCGCGGGCTGCGCACTTCGAGATTGCGCCGACCCATGCTCGCGGGAATTCTCAAGTCCACAGGCTCAGGGGCGGATCCGCCACCACCGCGCGCAGGAGGTCGCCACGGCTGACGAAGCCGACCAGGGTGCCGTCGTCGTTCACCACGGGCACGCCGGGCAGGTCATCATCCAGCAGGACACGGGCGATGCGGCGGATGTCGGTGACCGGATCGGCGGTGATCACCGGCGTAAGCATCACCTCGCCGACATGGCGCACCAGGGGCATGCGACCGTGCTTTCTTTGCAGGTCGAACGTGATCAGCAGATCACGTTCCGTCACCAGGCCGACCAGCTTGCCGCCGGCATCCAACACCGGTGCCTGGCGCACGCCGCGCGCCAGCAGGCGGCGCCAGGCCGCGGCAGTCTGTTCCTCCGCCGACAGCGTGAAGACCGCGCGGCTCATGATCTGGTAGGCGTGATACAGGGGACCGCGATCCTGCTCGGGCGCTTGCAGGGTTTCCTGGTAGGCGCGGGCGGCGGCCTCGTAGCCTGCGGTCTGGCCGCCCGTATCCCGGTTCTGCGTCCGCTCGACGAAAGTCGGCAGCGCTTCCTCGCCCTCCTGGCCGATCGCCCTGCCACTGCGGGCGCGGGTCACCCCGGTCAATTCCGAAAGTTGTTCCAGGGTGCCGCGAAAATGCTGGCCCGAAAGGCCATAGAGAGAAAACATGGCGGGTCTCCGGCGGGAAACGCGGCCAGCATAACCCAGGTCGCCGCCCTGACCACCGTCACCCGCGAATCAGGGCCGCACCACGCCGCCGTTGTAGGGATCGAGGATGGTGGAGGGGCGCTTGCGGCGGCCGACGCGGCCTTCCAGCACGAGCACGCGGGCACCGAACTGGCGCCGGCACTCGGCGGCCGTCTTCAGGGGGCGCCGGCCGGCCAGGTTGGCGCTGGTCGATACCAGGGGCATGCCCAGGAAATGGCAGAGGCGCGAGGCCTCGGCATGGGCGGTTACACGCACCGCCATCTTCTCGTGCCGTCCGAGTAGCCAGCGCGGACAGCGCCGGCCTTTGGGCAGCAGCAGAGTGGTCGGTCCGGGCCACCAGTCGCCGAAGCGGCGCAGGATCTCGCGGGGATTGGGAGCGAGGTAAGGCTTGAATTGGTGACAGTCGGAGCCGATGAGGATAAGGCCCTTGTTGCGCGGCCTCCCCTTGAGCCGCAGGATGCGGGCCACCGCCCCGGCGTCGCGCGGGTCGCAACCCAGGCCGTAGCAGGACTCGGTGGGATAGGCGAGGACCCCTCCACGCCTGAGGAAGGCAAGAATGCGGCGGATCGGCGGCAGCGGGGTCAAGGTTGCGGCGCGGCTAGGATTTCTTGCGCCGGATGGCGCGCCAGCCGATGTCGCGGCGCATCTGGCGGCCGGCGAAGTCGATGCCCTCCGCCACCTCGTAGGCGCGCGCCTGGGCGATCTTCACCGTGTCGCCGAGGGCGGTGACGCAGAGCACGCGGCCACCGGCGGTCACCACCTGGTCGTCCTCGATCGCGCTGCCGGCGTGGAACACGTGGAAATCCTCGCCCTTCGCGTCGAGGCCGGTGATGGCGTCGCCCTTGCGCGGGCTGTCCGGATAACCGGCCGCGGCCATCACAACGCCCAGGGCGCAACGCCGGTCCCACTCGGCATCGACCCGGTCCAGGGTGCCGTCGATGGCGGCCTCGAGCAGGGTCACCAGGTCGGACTTGAGCCGCATCATGATGGGCTGGGTTTCCGGGTCGCCCATGCGGCAATTGAATTCCAGCACCCCCAACTTGCCGCGGGGACCGATCATCAGGCCGGCATAAAGGAAGCCAGTGAAGGGCGTGCCTTCGGCCTGCATGCCGGCCACCACCGGACGGATCACCTCGCGCATGACCTTGGCGTGGACTTCCGGCGTCACCACCGGTGCCGGGGAATAAGCGCCCATGCCGCCGGTGTTGGGGCCCTCGTCACCGTCCAGCAGGCGCTTGTGGTCCTGGCTGGTGGCCAGCGCGAGGACGTGCTCGCCGTCGACCATGACGATGAAGCTGGCCTCCTCGCCCACCAGGCATTCCTCGATGACCACCCGGTGGCCGGCCTCGCCCATGCTGTTGCCGGAGAGCATGGCCTCGACGGCGGCGTGGGCCTCCTCGGCGGTTTGCGCCACCACCACGCCCTTGCCGGCGGCGAGGCCGTCGGCCTTGACCACGATGGGCGCACCCTTGTCCTGGATGTAGGCGTGGGCGGCGGCGGCCTCGGTGAATGTGGCGAAGGCAGCGGTGGGAATCTGGTGCCGGGCCATGAACTGCTTGGCGAAATCCTTGGAGGATTCCAATTGGGCCGCCGCTTGCGTGGGGCCGAAAATCTTCAGTCCGGCGGCGCGGAAGGCGTCCACCACGCCGGCGGCGAGAGGCGCCTCGGGACCGACCACGGTGAGCTGGACGCCCTCGTTCTTGGCGAACTCGATCAGGTCGGGGATGGCGCTGACGGCCACGTTCTCCACCCCCTCCTCGCGGGCCGTGCCGCCGTTTCCGGGCGCCACGAACACTTTCTGCACGCGGGGGGATTGCTTGAGCCGCCAGGCCAGGGCGTGTTCACGCCCGCCGGAGCCGATCACCAATAATTTCATGTTTGTCTCGGGATCCTTGTCGGGGAAAAGCGAAACGAGAAACGGGAAACGCCGGCAGGACAGTCATCCTGAGCGCGGGTTTGTCGTTTCCCTTTTGCCATTTCTTTTTTTCCGCCTGAATCAGTGCCGGAAATGCCGCACGCCGGTGAACACCATGGCGATGCCATGCTCGTTGGCCGCTGCGATGACTTCGTCGTCGCGCATCGAGCCGCCGGGCTGGATCACAGCGGTGATGCCGGCGGCGGCGGCGTTGTCGAGGCCGTCGCGGAAGGGGAAGAAGGCGTCGGAAGCCATCACCGAGCCGGGCACCACCAGGCCGGCCTGCTCGGCCTTGATGCCAGCGATGCGCGCCGAGTTGACGCGGCTCATCTGGCCGGCGCCGACACCGATGGTCATACGGTCCCTGGCGTAGACGATGGCGTTGGACTTGACGAATTTGGCCACGCGCCAGGCGAACAGCAGGTCTTCCATTTCCTTCTCGCTGGGGGCGCGGCTGGTGACTACCTTGAGGTCGCCGTGCAGCAGGATGTCCGCGTCCTGCACCAGCAGGCCGCCGGCCACCCGCTTCATGTCCATCTGGTTGACCGGGCCGGCCCACCGGCGGCATTCCAGCAGGCGCACGTTCTTCTTCGCGGCCACGGCTTCGGAGGCCTCGGGGCTCACCTCGGGAGCGATGATCACCTCGACGAACTGGCGCTCGACGATGGTCTTCGCCGTCTCGCCGTCCAGGCGGCCGTTGAAGGCGATGATGCCGCCGAAGGCGGATTCTGGATCGGTCTGGTAGGCCCGGTTGTAGGCTTCCAGCAGGTTGGCGCCGTAGGCCACGCCGCAGGGGTTGGCGTGCTTGACGATGACGCAGGAAGGCGCGGCGTCGAACAGCTTGACGCACTCCAGGGCCGCGTCGGTGTCGGCGATGTTGTTGTAGGACAGTTCCTTGCCCTGGATCTGGCGGGCGGAGGCGATGGTACCGGCCGGGGCGTGGGCTTCCACGTAGAAGGCGCCGTTCTGGTGCGGGTTCTCGCCGTAGCGGCAGGTCTGCGCGCGGCTGAATTGCAGGGTCAATTTTTCGCCAAACGCGCCACGCTCGCCAGTCTCGTTGAGGGAAGTCAGATAGTTGCTGATGTGGCCGTCGTACTGGGCGGTGTGGGTGAAGGCCTTCTTCGCCAGACTGAAGCGGGTGGCGTCGCTCAAGGCGCCGCCGTTTGCCTGCATTTCCGCAACCAGCCCCGCATAGTCGGCCGGGTCGGTGACGATGGCCACGTGCCTGTAGTTCTTCGCCGAGGAGCGCACCATGGCCGGGCCGCCGATGTCGATGTTCTCGATGGCGTCCTCCAGGGTGTGGGGTTTGGAGACGGTCTGCACGAAGGGGTACAGGTTCACGCAGACCAGATCGATGTAGCCCAGGCCGTGCTCGGCCATGGTCGCCGCGTGGGCCGGGTTGTCGCGCACCGAGAGGATGCCGGCGTGGACTTTGGGATGCAGGGTCTTGACCCGGCCATCCAGCATTTCCGGGAAGCCAGTGAACTCGGACACGTCCTTGACCGGCAGGCCGGCGTCGCGGATGGCCTTGGCGGTGCCGCCGGTGGAGAGCAGTTCAACGCCGGCGGCCGACAGCGCGCGGGCGAAGTCGATGAGACCGGTCTTGTCGGAAACGGAGAGGAGGGCGCGTTTGATCATGATTTCCAGGCGAGTGGCAAGTGGTTAGTAGCAAGTGGCGCGAGTGTTTTCACTTGCCACTAGCCACTCGCTATTTGATTCCATGCTGCTGCATCTTCTTGCGCAGCGTGTTGCGGTTGATGCCCAGCCATTCTGCGGCGCGGCTCTGGTTGCTGCCGGCCCGGTCCAGGATCACCTCCAGCAGCGGCTTTTCCACGCAGTTCAGGACCATCTCGTAGATGCCGGCGGGCGGCTCCCCATCGAGGTCCTTGAAGTACTGTTCCAGCTCCCGGCGCACGCAGGCGGCCAGTTCGCTTTCGTTGAAGTGGGTCTCCATCCATCACACCTTGTTGTTCAGGCTGCTTCACGCCGCGCGGGCGGCATGTCCAGGTAAATCAGTCGGCTGGCGCGTTCGCGCGCGCGCCAGAAGAAATCGTTGACGGCCTCGAGCTGGGCGCCGGGGCTTTCCAGTTGGTTCATGGCATGGCGGAAATGGGCGGAATCCGCCAGGCCCCGCGTGTACCAGGCGATGTGCTTGCGCGCCATGCGCAGGCCGGCGGGCTGGCCGTAGAAGGCGTAGAGGTCCTCCAGGTGGGCCAGCAGCACGTCGTGGATTTCCGCGACTTCCGGCGCCGGCAGCTTCTCTCCGCTGGCGAGGAAATGGCCGATCTCGCGAAACAGCCAGGGCCGGCCCTGGGCGGCGCGACCGATCATGACGGCGTCGGCCCGGGTCGTTTCCAATACGTACTTCGCCTTCTCCGGCGTGGTGATGTCGCCGTTGGCGATGACCGGAATGCGGGCTGCTGCCTTCACCGCCGCGATGGTTTCGTACTCCGCCTCGCCGGAATACCCACAGGCGCGGGTGCGGCCGTGGATGGCCAGGGCCTGGATGCCCGCTTCCTGGGCGATGTGCAGGATGGCGAGCGCGTTCCTGTGCGATCGGTCCCAGCCGGTGCGGATCTTCAGGGTCACCGGCGTGCCCGGCACCGCCCGCACCACCGCCTCCAGGATGCGACCCACCAGGGGCTCGTCCTGCAACAGGGCGGAGCCGGCCATGACGTTGCACACCTTCTTCGCCGGGCAGCCCATGTTGATGTCGATGATCTGGGCGCCCTCGCCCGCGTTGTAGCGGGCCGCCTCGGCCATCATGGCAGGATCGCTGCCGGCGATCTGCACCGAGATCGGCTCCACCTCGCCCGCGTGGTTGGCCCGGCGCCGGGTCTTGGCGGAGCCGTAGAGCAGGGAATTGGATGTGACCATTTCCGACACCGCCATGCCGGCGCCCATCTTCTTGCACAGCTGGCGGAACGGCCGATCGGTGACACCCGCCATGGGCGCGACGATCAGGTTGTTCTTGAGCTGGAAGGGACCGATGCGCATGAAAGAAACGGGGAGGGAACGGCGGACGAAAGTTGCGCATTTTATACGCAACACCCCGTATACAAAAGACAGGACTGAGGACTGAGTAGCGAGTGCCGAGTATACCCACTCGCTACTCGCTACTCGCTACTCGCTACTCACTACTCACTACTCACTACTCACTACTCACTACTCACTACTCACTACTCACTACTCACTACTCGCTACTCAGTCCTATGCCGCCTTCTTCATGTGCTTCTGGTAGAGGAACTCCAGCACCTGACCGCGCAGATGGTGGTAGTGGGCGTTCTCCGCCAGCTTCAGGCGGTCGCGCGGACGCGGCAGGTCGACGTCCAGGACTTCGCCGATGGTGGCGGCCGGACCGTTGGTCATCATAACGATGCGGTCGGAGAGCAGCACCGCCTCGTCGACGTCGTGGGTCACCATCAGGGTGGTGGCGTGGGTCTCCTGGACGATGCGCATGAGTTCGTCCTGGAGACCGGCCCGGGTCAGCGCGTCGAGCGCGCCGAAGGGCTCGTCCAGCAACAGCACCTTGGGTTCCATGGCCAGGGCGCGGGCGATGCCCACCCGCTGCTTCATGCCGCCTGATATCTCGCCGGGATGCTTGTGCATGGCGTGGGCCAGGCCCACCAGCTCCAGCGCGGCCTGGGTACGTTCCTTCAGTTTGGCCTTGGCTTCCCTGGCGCCGAACACCCGTTCCACCGCCAGATAGACGTTGCCGAAGCAGGTCAGCCAGGGCAGCAGGCTGTGGTTCTGGAACACCACCGCCCGCTCCGGGCCGGGACCGCTGATTTCCCGCTCCGACAGCAGCAGGATGCCGTCGGTGGGGGTGGTCAGGCCCGCCACCAGATTCAGCAGGGTGGACTTGCCGCAGCCCGAGTGACCGATCAAGGCGATGAACTCGCCCTGCTTCACGGTCAGGTTGATGTCGGTCAGGGCCGTGAACTTGCCCTTCTTGGTGTCGAACACCATCTTGGCGTTCTCGATGTGCAGGTAGTTGTGCATGGGTTTCTCCGTGAAGGGGGAAGGGTAAAGGGAGAAGGGTGGGGGGGCGGGGCCTTCACCCTTCCCCCTTGAGCGCCCCAGGCGCGGACCCTTTACCCTTCACTCATAGTTGAACCGCTTCGCGATCAGCATCAGGGACTGCTCCAGCATCAGGCCGACGATGCCGACGATGAAGATGGCGATGAGGATATGCTCGACGTTCAGGTTGTTCCATTCGTCCCATACCCAGAAGCCCAGGCCGGTGCCGCCGGTGAGCATCTCCGCCGCGACGATGACCAGCCAGGCGACGCCCATGGACAGGCGGATGCCGGTCATCAGGTGGGGCAGGACGGAGGGGAACAGGATGCGGGTGAAGATCTTCCACTCGGACAGGTTCAGCACCCGCGCCACGTTCAGGTAGTCCTGCGGCACCCGCGACACGCCGGCGGCGGTGTTGAGGATGATGGGCCAGATGCTGGAGATGAAGATCACCCACAGCGACGCAGGCTCGGTCTCCTTGAACACGTACAGGCCGATGGGCAGCCAGGCGAGCGGAGAGACCGGGCGCAGCAGGCTGATGATGGGCGCCATCATGCCGGACAGGAAGGCGAAGCGCCCGATCATGAAGCCCAGGGGGATGCCCACCAGGGCGGCCAGGCCGAAGCCGGCACCGACCCGGTAGAGGGAGTGCAGGATGTTCCAGCCGATGCCCTTGTCGTTGGGACCGTTGTCGTAGAAGGGATCCGCGAACAGCGCCTTGGCCGCCTCCCAGGTCTTGGCCGGGCCGGGCAGGCCGCTGTCGCCGCCGCTGGCGGAGACGATCTGCCAGAGCAGGATGAACAGGGCGATGCCGATCACCGGCGGCACGCCGGCTCGGAAGAAGTTGCCGAATGATTCCAGCAGGGCGCGGCCCCGCTCGGTCTCGAAGTAAGGGGTGGGCCGCAGCTTCGCCGGGGCTTCGGCGGGCGCACTGGCGGGCACGGTTTCTGGCTTGTTCATGATGTCCTTCAAACTGCCTTCGTTGAATGTCACTGCGCTCATGGCGGACTCCTGGTTTGCTCGTAGGGCGGATTAGCCGCATCGCGGCGTAATCCGCCAGGATTGGCGGGTTACGGCCTACGGCCTAACCCGCCCTACGCTCACTTGAACCCTCAAGCCTTCACCTTGAACCCGTCCGCGTACGCCTTCGGGTTCTTGCCGTCCCACACCACGCCGTCGATGAGCTTGTGGCTGCGCATCTCCGACTTGGGCACGGCCACGCGGGCCTGCGCGGCGGCATCCTTGTAGAGGGCGACCTGGTTCACCGCCCTGGCCACGGCCAGGTAATCCGGATGGTCCTTGAGCAGGCCCCAGCGCTTGTGCTGGGTGAGGAACCACATGCCGTCCGACAGGTACGGGAAGTTGACGCTGCCGTCGGCGAAGAACTTCATGTAGTTCTTGTCCTGCCACTTCCTGCCGATGCCGTTGTCGTACTGGCCCAGCATGCGGTCCTCGATGACGTCGAACTCGGTGTTGACGTAGGACTTGGCGGAGATGATCTTCGCCACTTCCGAGCGGTTGCCCATGGTGTCGATGTACTTCGAGGCTTCCAGGATGGCGGCCACCATGGCGCGCGCGGTGTTGGGGTACTTCTGCACGAACTCCAGAGTGGTGCCCAGCACCTTCTCGGGATGGTCCTGCCAGATGTCCTGGCTGGTGACGGCGGTGAAGCCGATCTTGTCGTGGATGGCACGGGCGTTCCAGGGCTCGCCGACGCAGTAGCCGTCCATCTTGTCGACGCGCATGTTGGCCACCATCTGCGGCGGCGGCACGGTGATCACCTTGACGTCCTTGAACGGGTCGATGCCATACGTCGCCATCCAGTAGTACAGCCACATGGCGTGGGTGCCGGTGGGGAAAGTCTGGGCGAAAGTCCATTCCTTCGGCTCCGCCTTCACCAACTTGGCCAGACCGGCACCGTCGGTGACGCCCTTGGCCTTGAGCTGGTTGTTGAGGGTGATGGCCTGACCGTTGTTGTTGAGGTTCATGAGCACGGCCATGTCCTTCTTCGGCCCGCCCACGCCCAATTGCAGGCCGTAGATCAGGCCATAGAGCACGTGCGAGGCGTCGAGCTCGCCGTTCACCAGCTTGTCGCGCACGCCGGCCCAGGAGGCTTCCTTGCTGGGGGTGATCTTCAGGCCGTACTTCTTGTCGAAGCCCTTCTCGGCGGCGATGGCCACGCTGGCGCAGTCGGTCAGCGGGATGAAGCCGATCTTCACCTCGGGCTTCTCGGGGGCGTCGGAACCCGCCGCCCAGGCGGCGCTGCGCACACCCGGAGGGACGAGGGACATGAGGGCGGCGGCGGCGGACATGCTGGCGGCTTTCTTCAAGAAGTCACGTTTTCCATCGTTGACGGCGGGCTGTTCACTGCTGGGCGGGAGGCTATCCATTGCATTACTCCAGAAAAAAGCGGCGTCCAACTCCGAAGGAGCGGGACGCCGTTGTCCAAGTAAATCCGATAAGGAGCGACATGGCCGACGCGCCTTTGCGCCGGTCAGCTACTGTTTAGCAACCTCCGTGCCAGCTCCGAGGAGATGCCGTCAAGCCTTGATTTCACTGGGGTTTATGGGTGGCCGAGGGATTCCCGGGCAAGCGGGCGGCCACAGCCTGCACCGTCAACGGGCGCAAAAAACCGGGAATTCTCCATTTCCGGGCACGCCGGGAGCGGCCCTACTGCCAGGCGTAGTCGTCCAGCACCTCGCGCAGCTCCACCCGCCAGGCCTTGAGCAGGCGCTGCGCGGGCTCCTCGGGAAAATCCCGCAGCCACGGCTCGAAATCGTCGGTCATCACGGTGACCATGCCGTCCGCCTCGACCAGGGTCAGACGCAGCGGCAACAGGTTGAGCAGCAGCGGATCGGCCGCCTCCGCCCAACGCACGGCGGTCTCGCTGCCGATGAACAACACGCGTACGTGGGGGTTGCCGAAGCCCCGCTTCTGCAGGGCGGTATCGATGGGCTGATCCTTCACCAGCACCATGTCATGGTTGGCGGCGGCCAGGGTGATGTCTTCCACCGCACGGAGCATGGTAGCCGGCTTGCTCGCCGTCAGCGGTTCGGCGGCCGTAACCGGCGCCAGCAGGCAGGCGGCGAGGAAAAGCAGGCCGGCGCCCCTCACAGCGTCACCTCGTCGAGGATGGACAGGAAATCCCGCTTCAGCGCCTCGGCCTCCGGCCACAATTCAGGATTGCCGATGCCGAGCGCGACCCAGGCCGGGTTCACCGCCATCAGGTCGACCCCGGTGGGGGTTTCGACCAGGGTGATGCGATAGGGAATCCACTGCGCGGCACGCGGATCCAGGCGCAGCGCGCGGTCCATCTTCTCCATGTTGCAGAAGTAGAACAGGCGCACCGAGCGCACCTCCTGGCCATAGGGCACCAGACGGCTGTCGATGGCCTGCTGCCGCACGTAACTGTAGTTGTGCCCCGCCGCCGCCCGATGCAGCGCGACCAGGGTCTGGTTGATGTCGCGTCCCTCGATGGTGACGGTGAGTATCGGCGGCTCCGTCGCGGCCGCCGTTCCGGCGGCGAGTCCGGTGGCCAGCGCGAGTCCGCGCAGGAAGCGGATGAACATGCAAGCTCCTGACCGTATCGTTTCGTTTCTCATGGGGAACCATGCTCCCACACGAGCATCACGGCAAATTCAGGTCTTTCATGTCGGAGGGAATCCGCGCGCGTGTCGATGCGGGCCCGCCACAGCGCCGCTTCAGGTCGACTCCATGAGCCGCCGCGCCACGTCCGCCAGGCGCAGCCGCTGCGCCATGGCCTCGCGGCGCAGGGCCTGGTAGGCGGCCTCCTCGGATAGCTTGTGCGCCTTCATGAGGCGGCGCTTGGCCTGCTCGACGAGCTTGTGCTCCTGCAGCTCCTGGCGCGCCCGCAGCACGTCGTCGCGCAGCGCCTGCCAGGCCTCGAACTGCACCTGGGCGAGTTGCAGGATGGGTTGCAGGCGCTCGCTCTTGACGCCATCCACCAAGTAGGCCGCGACGCCCGCCGACACCGCGGAATGCATGGCCTCACGGGAATCGTCCTGGCTGAACATGACGATGGGCCGGGGCGAGGATTCGCTCATCACCACGATCTGTTCCAGGGTGTCCCGGCTGGGGGAATCCACATCCATGATGATGGCGTCCGGTTCGATCTCCTCCACCCAGTCCGGCAGGTTGATGGCCCGGTCGAGCCGGCCCACGAGATGATGTCCGGGCGCGTTCTCGGACAGGCTGCCCAGCAAGGCCTCCAGCCGCCGCTTGGACGGGCTGATGACCAGGATCTTGAGCGCCTCGCCCATGCCGCTATGGCCTGGCTCTGGAAACGTTGGCGTGGAACAGGGCCTTGTGGACGTCGCCCAGGGACACCATGCCTTCCAGCTTGTCGCCGGTAGCCACGGGGATGCGGCGCAGGTGATGGCGCACCATGGTGGACGCTGCCTGCATGGCGGGCATGTCCGGCCCCACCGAGAGCACCCGGGTCGCCATGACATCGGCGGTCTTCAGGTGCATCACATCCTTGTACTGGGCCTCCATGGCATCGAAGTCCATGCCCAGCATGCCGTCGCGGAAGTCGCCCAGGCTGGGGAAAAGGCGCGAGAGCACGTCCTTCTCGGCAATGAAGCCCACCAGCTTGCCTTCCCGGACCACCGGCAGGCCGGACAGGCGGTAAAGACACATGACGGAAGAAACTTCCAGGAGGGAGGTGTCCGGGTCTACGACGCGGACGTTCGTGGTCATGATTTGCTTGACGATCATGGTGGCTCCGATCAGCTCGTTGAGAGGCTAGCCCGCAAGCAGCAGGTAGACAAGAAGCAGGTTGAACACCAGGGAAACGAAGGCCACCGCCTGCCAGAAACGCAACGGATCCCGCTCCAGGGCCGGCGTCGGCCGGGGGCGGGAAAGGCGGGTAGCCTCGCCCCGTTCCAGGGCGATGAGGAATTCCTCGGCGGTTTCGAAGCGCTGCTCCGGAGTCCGGGCGCAGGCCTTGAGCAGCACGTTATCCAGCCAGGGGGGAATGTCCGGGCGGTAGCGACTGGGGGGCGCCGGCTCGCCGAACCGGGGATGCTGAAAGGGCTCCACCTCGCCATAGGGATACTTGCGGGTGAGGAGGTGGTAAAGGGTGACGCCCGCCGCGTACAGGTCCGTTCCCGGCCCGGCCTTGCCTTGGCCGAACAATTCCGGCGCCAGGAAGCTGGGCGTGCCCGGCACCCCGTCGGCCTCGCTGGCCGGGCAGGCGGGACACCAGGCCACCCCCAGGTCCAGCAGGCGCAGCTTGCCGGCGCTATCCAGGTGCAGGTTGCCGGGCTTCACGTCCCGATGCAGCACGTCCAGCCGATGCAGCGCCCCCAGCGCCTTCATGAGGCGGATGCCCAGGCCCGTCACCTCGGCGCTGGTGAAATGGTGGCCGGCATCCAGGCGCTGCTGCAGAGAGGCACCCTCGTGCCAGCTCTGCACAAAATACAGGTAGTTCCGGGCCTGCAAGGGAAGGATTTCCGGCAGGTAATGGGAGCGCACCCGCTTGCCCAGCCACTCCTCCATCAATAGCCGCTCGGCCGCCTCCCGATCCCCTTCCAGCAGGGGCTGGAGCGTCTTCAGGAGCCAGGTCTGGCCGGTGTCGGCGTGGCGCACTCGATACAAGAGGGTGGCGCTGGATTCGTGGGCCTTCTCCTCAATGAGGAAATCGTCCAGGCGGGCGCCGGCGTGAAGGTTGCCCGGCAGGGGCAGGTCCCGGGCATCGGCGGCGGGGACGCGGTCCACCTCTTCCAAAGCCAGCACCCGCGCCACCAGGGCGGTGGCATTGTCCTGGCCACCCCGGACATGGGCCTCCCGTACCAGGGCGGGCGCCGCGAATTCCGGCTGATCGTGCAATTGCAGGAGTCGGTGCAACTCCTGTTCTCCCAGTGGTTCCCAGACGCCATCGGACACCAGCAGGAAGCGGTCCCCCACCGCCAGTTCTCCATCGCCAAAGTCGGGCATGACATGGGTGTCCAGGCCCAGGGCGCGCTTCAGCACGTGGGACATGCCCGGCGTCTCCCAGACGTGGTCCCGGGTGAGCTGCTCCAGCCGCTCGCCGCGCAGTCGATAGAGCCGGCTGTCCCCCACGTGGGCGTAGTGGTAGCGGCGGCCCCGGAAAACCAGGGCGGTGAGGGTGGTGGCCATGCCACCAGCCTCGTGGCGGGAGGACACCTGGCCCACCAGCCAGCGGTTGATGGCGGAAAGCACCACGCCGAAGGAATGGGGAATCTCCCAGGTTTCCGGCGTGGCGTAGAAATCCGCCAGCAGGTTGCGCACCGCGGTTTCCGCCGCCTCCCGGCCGTGGACGCCGCCGGAGACGCCGTCAGCGACCACCGCCAGCACGCCCCGGGCCGCGGCCTGGGCCGCGTCCGGCGTGACGAAGCCGCCGAAGTCCTCGTTGCGTTCCCGGGGCCCCGTCTCCGAGGCGTAACCGAATTCGAGCTGCATGGGCATGTTGGGGAAGTCCTTGGCGGGGAACGGGGACATTGTCCCGCCCCCATTCCCTCCCGGAAAGCTCAGACCCGGGCGCCGGAGACCGCCGCCGCGCCCCAGGTGGTGCGCCAGCGGGTCTTCACCGAGGTGAGGCCCAGCAGGGCCACCACGCAGAGGCCGGCGAAGATCAGCAGGCCCATCTGGTAGCTGCCGGTGGCGCCTTTGACGTAGCCCAGGCTGGCCGCCAGGTAGAAGCCGCCGATGCCGCCGGCCATGCCGACGAAGCCGGTCATGACGCCGATCTCCTTGCGGAAGCGCTGGGGCACCAGCTGGAACACCGCGCCGTTGCCGACGCCCAGGCTGCCCATGCCGAGGATGAACCAGAACAAAGCGACCCAGCGGCTTTCGGCGCCGAAGCTGACGATGGTGATGAAGACCGCCGCCAGCACGTACATGGCGAGCAGGGTGCGGATGCCGCCGATGCGGTCCGCCAGGGCGCCGCCGATGGGCCGCACCAGGGAGCCGGCGAAGACGCAGGCAGCGGTGAAATAGCCCGCCTGGACCGGGGGCATGCCGTACTGGTCGTTGAAGTAGATGGTCAGGCTGGAAGCCAGCCCCACGAAGCCACCGAAGGTGCAGAAGTAGAAGAACATGAACCACCAGGCGTCCTTGTCCTTGAGCACGTGCAGGTACTGGTGCAGGGACTTGGGCGGCGGGCAGTCCGGCGCGTCCTTGGCGAAAACCGTGTAGACCAGGAGAGCCAGGCCCAAGGGGATCAGGGCCAGGCCGAAGACATTGTTCCAGCCGAAGGCCACCGCCAGTCCCGGCGCGAGCAGGGCGGCCAGCACGGTGCCCGAGTTGCCGGCCCCGGCTATCCCCAAGGCGGTGCCCTGGTGCTGGGGTGGATACCAGCGTGAGGCCAGGGGCAGGGCCACGGCGAAAGCGGCGCCGGCGAAGCCCAGGGCCACGCCCAGCACCATGATCTCGCGGAAGCTGTGGATGCCCGCCAGCCAGGCCCATGCCAGGGCAGCAATGACGATGCCCTGGCCGATCCAGCCCGCCGCCTTGGGCTTCAGATGGTCCACCAGGACCCCCATCACCACCCGCAGCAAGCCGCCCGCCAACACCGGGGTGGCTACCATCAGGCCCTTCTGGGAGGAGGTCAGCTCCAGGCTGGTGGCGATCTGCACCGCCAGGGGGCCCAGCATCACCCAGGTCATGAAGGCGATGTCGAAATACAGGAACGCCGATAACAGCGTGGGGGTATGGCCGGACTGCCAGAATCCCTTGTTCATCACAAACTCCAGGTCGCAAAAATATTCGCCGATTGTTATTTCGCCGCGCCGGTCATGCCGGCGCGGTCGGGTACTACGGGCAAAACTCAGTGGCTGTCGGGCACCACCCCCAACTGGGGCATCTCGGCCAGCCCCACTTCCCGGGCGTGCTCGACGAAGCCCTTGTTGCGCCAGAAGAAGGCGCCGGGCAGGGTGGTCGGAATGACCAGCACATAGAACAGCGCCCGGCCCAGGATGGCGGCGGCCAGGGCCATGAGGCCCAACAGGGCGAAGGCGACGGGGCTCGCCGCCCCCAGCAGGGCGATCACCAGGGCCAGGACACCACTCAAGGCCAGCAGGGTGTTGCGCAGGCCGTAGGCGTGGCCGTAACGGGTGGTCTGCTCGTAGTGGGAGGCGGCCCCCTCGTCGCCCCGGGCCTTCATGTCCCGGGCGTGGAAGAAGAGGCCCAGGCTTTCCAGGGCAAAGCCCAGGGCCATGAGCGCGCCCAGCAAAGTGGCCTGCTCGCTGGTCAGCGCACCTTGCGCCAGGCCCGTGAGGCCCAGCAACAGACCGCCCAAGGCCAGGCCGGTGCCGGCGAAGCTGGAACCGGTCTGCCAGTGGTCCCAGAAAGGCCGCGCCTTGATGCGGTAGAGCTTGTACATGTAGTAGCCGCCGAAGACGATGCCCAGCATCCCCGCCAGCATGGCCGCCGGCTTCAGCAGGTCCGCGAAAGGGAAACCCGGAAACAGGGTGAAGAAGGCGGTGCCCGCCAGGCCGACGAAGAACAGGGACACCCCGGCGATCTCCCGGCTCACCGGCGACAGCCGCCAGTTGTTGAAGCCCCGGTAGAAGCGGTGGGGCTTGCCCAGGTGCATATTGAGCTTGAACAGGCCGAAGCTCATCAGGGCCAGCATGACGATGAGTGTCGCCAGGGTGTTCAGCGCCGCAAACCCGGGCAACAGCAGCATGACGAAGGCACCCATCACGGCTTGCACACTCAGGGTGAAGGCGATGTGGGCGTTCTCGTGCGAGCCGAGCAGCTTCCCGAGGTTCCAATGGCGCTTGAAGCCATATTTAGGGTCGAGCTGGGGCCGGAAAGCACCTTCGCCATCGTCCTTGTGATACTTCAGCGGCGTGCTGTCGACGCGCACCATGTCGCGCTGGGTGACGCGGGTTTGCTGGAAGCGCACGTTGGGGTGGGTGATATCCGGCGTCGGAAAGCCGGGGATAGCGGTCTTGGCCTGGCTGCGGCCTTCCGGGATGTTCTCGATGACGCCGAAGTCCAGGGCCTTGCCCAGGCAGGCGGATACGCAGGCGGGCTTGAGGCCGACTTCAAGCCGGTCGACGCACATATTGCATTTGCTGACCTGGCCCTTGACCGGGTCGAGCTGGGGCGCGTTGTAGGGGCAGACCCAGGTGCAGTAGCCGCAGCCAAAGCAGATGTCCGGGTCCTGCAAGACCGCGCCGTATTCGGCGAACTTGGTGTAGGCCCGGGTCGGGCAGCCCTTCAGGCACACCGGGTTGTCGCAGTGGTTGCAGGCCATGGAGATGTTGAGGCGCTGCGTGTTGGGGTAGACGCCGCCCTCGACGAAACCCACCGACCGGAAGGCAATGTGGGCCGGGTTGTCGTTCTTCTCCGAGCAGGCTGCTTCGCAGGCATGGCAGGCGATGCAGTTGTCGGCGTTGAAGAAGAAGCCGTGCTGCTTGTAGCGGTTGGGGTTGGGGCCGACGGCCGCGTCGCCGTTGATGCGCAGGCTCTGGCCGCGCAGTTCGTGGCCCTCGGGCACGGTCTCGATGGACTGGCCGTAGCGGTTCTTCTCCAGGCTGACCGGGTCCTTCAGCCTGGCGTATTCGGGTTCGTTGGGGCGGACGGGAAACATGGCGGGCCTCTGGGTCAGGTCAGACCGGGGGGGTGCTCCCCCCTTTGGAAAAGGGGGGCTGGGGGGGATTTGAGGGGGGCGGCCAAGTTGGAGACCGTGGAAATCCCCCCTAACCCCCCTTTTTCAAAGGGGGGGATGGCGGTGGTGGGATGCGGAGGGCTGCGCATCAGAACTTCCTCATCTCCATGCTCAACCGGGCCGCCGCTGCCTGGTCCTCGATGCGCTCGATGCGGATGGCGGACTGCTTGTAGGCGGGCTGGCGGGAATGGGGGTCCAGCAGGCCCAGGGTCAGACGGTTGGCGCAGTCGTGGAAATGGAAGGGCAGGAACACCATGTTCTTCGGCACCCGCTGCGTCGGCTGGGCCATGGCGATGGCGTCCCCCCGCCTCGATACCATGCGCACGTACTCGCCGCGCCGGATGCCCAGTTCGGCGGCCAGATCCGGATTGATCTCGATGAAGGGGATGGGGCTGAACTTGTTGTTGTTGCCGATCTTCCCGGTCTTGGTGCGGCCGTGCCAGTGCTCGATCAAACGCCCGGTGTTGAGCCAGATGGGGAACAGTTCGTCCGGCACCTCGTTGTTGTCGATGAAGGGAAGGGGGATCAGCTTGGCCCGGCCGTCCGGATAGCTGAAGGTGCCATCCTCGGTATAGATGCGCTTGCCGCCCTTGGGCGGGGCCTCGCCCCGCGCCTTCTGCTCGACGGTGTAGGGCCATTGCACGCCCCGGTTCTGTTCCAGCAACGCGTGGTCCATGCCGGAGATGTCGGCCAGGCGGCCCTTCGAGATGCGGCCCATCTCCAGGAAGATGTCGCCGGCTTGCTCGGGGAAGGTCACCTTGCCTTCCTTGTTGAAGCGCTCGGCCATGCGGTTGAAGATCCACAGGTCGGGCCTGGCCTCGCCGGGCGGTGGCGTGATCGGCGTGATGCGGTTGATGCGCCGCTCGGTATTGGTCATCACCCCGTCCTTCTCCGCCCAGGTGCCGGCGGGCAGGTAGACGTGGGCGTACTGGGCGCTCTCGGTATCCTCGTAGCAGTCCTGCACGCAGCAGAACTCTAGTTGCTCCATGGCCTTGCGGATGCGCGCGGTATTCGGCAGCGACGACATGGGGTTGGTGGCGATGAGCCACATGCCCTTGATCTGGCCCGCCTCCATGGCCTGGTAGATATCGGTTTGCAGCATGCCCCGCTTCTTGGGGAAGAACTCCGGGTCCACGTTCCAGAACTTGGCGATCTCCTCCCGGTGCTCCGGTACCTCCAGGTAGCGGAAGTTGGGCAGGCCGGAGCAGGACGACCACTCCCGGGTGCCCATGGCGTTGCACTGGCCGGTGATGGAAAGCGAGGTGCCGCCGGGCTTACCGATGTTGCCGGTGATCAGGGCCAGGTTGTTGATGCCCACCACGCCGTCGGAGCCGTGGGTGGACTGGTTGATGCCCATGGTCCAGATCTGCATGGCGGCCTTGGCTTTGGCGAAGGTGCGGGCGACGACGCGGATGGTGTCCTCGTCGATGCCGCAGACCTTCGAGGCGGTGACCGGATCCCATTTCTCCACTTCCGCGCGCAGGGCCTCGATGCCGTTGGTGTTGGCGTCGATGTAGCGCTGGTCGTGCAGGCCCTCCTTGAAGATCACGTGCATCAGGGCGTTCTGCAGCACCACGTCGGTGCCCGGGGTGATGGGCAGGTGGATGTGGGCGTTCTGGGCCAGCATGGTGACGCGCGGGTCGACGACGATGAGCGGGAAGCCCCGCTTCTCCTGGGCCTCCTTCATGCGCCAATAGATGATGGGGTGCTGCTCAGGCAGGTTGGAACCCCAGGCGATGAGGCAGTCCGTGTGCTCGAAGTCCTCGTAGCAGCCGGGCGGGCCGTCGGAGCCGAAGCTGCGCTTGTAGCCGGACACCGCCGAGGACATGCACAGGGTGGTGTTGCCGTCGTAGTTGTTGGTGCCGATCAGTCCCCGGGTCAGCTTGCCCAGGGTGTAGAACTCCTCGGTAAGCATCTGCCCGGTGGAGATGATGGCGAAGGAGTCAGGACCATGCTTGGCCTGGATGCGGCGGATCTCGTCATGCAGCTTGTCCAGGGCCGTATCCCAGTCGCTGCGCTGCCAGCCGTCGTGCCAGCGTTCCCGCATCTTGGGGTAGAGGCCGCGGCCGGCGGAGGTGAACAGCTCGTGCTCGAAGATGCCCTTCAGGCACAGCTTGCCCCGGTTCACGTCGGCGTCGGCCACTCCACGGGAGGCCACGGGCTTGCCGTCCGCGTTGATGCCCACCTCGATGGAACAGCCGGTGGAGCAGTAGCCGCAGGCGGCGTAACGCCATTCCACCACGCCCTTGTCGGCGATCTTGATGGGATTCTTCTTGCTACGTCCGAACAGCATGATGCGTCTCCTCAGGCCAGGCGCAGGTAGACGCGACCGTCTTCCACCTTGGTGGCGTAGGTGCGGGCGCAGCCCTTGTCCGGCAGCACCGCCTCGCCGGTGGCGAGATCGATCTTCCAGCTGTGCAAGGGGCAGGTGACCAGGCCGCCGTGGACGATGCCCTGGGACAGGGGACCGCCCCGGTGGGGACACTTGTCGTGCACCGCGTGGATTTCATCTGTGACGGTGCGGAACACGGCGATGCGATTCAGCATGTCGTCGTGGTCGAGTTCCACGATTCGGCAGCCCTGGCGGGGGATGTCGTCCAGTAGGGTGATTTGGATCCAGTCGTTCATGGCGGGCCTCAGGCGGTAACGGGTTTGGCGACAACGCGGATGGGCTGGAACTCATGGGCGGCGGTGCCCTCGGCCCGTTCCTTCCAGGGGTCGATCTGGGCGAATTGCTGGCCGAACTTGAAGCGCTCGTGCAGCGCGGCCCGACCCTCGGCGTCGTCCACGATCCTGGCCTTGATGTGGGCCAGGCCGACCCGCTCCACCCAGGGGGCGGTACGTTCCAGGTAATGGGCCTCCTCCCGGTAGAGCTGGGTGAAGGCACCGCAGTACTCCATCACCTCTTCCTCGGTATTGACGCGGCACAGGAGGTCGGTGACGCGCACCTTGATGCCGCCGTTGCCGCCCACGTGCAGTTCGTAGCCGGAATCCACGCACACCACGCCGAAGTCCTTGATGGTGGCCTCGGCACAGTTGCGCGGGCAGCCGGACACGGCCAGCTTGAACTTGTGGGGCATCCAGGAGCCCCAGGTGAGTTGCTCCAGCTTGACGCCCAAGCCGGTGGAATCCTGGGTGCCGAAGCGGCACCACTGGGAGCCGACGCAGGTCTTCACCGTGCGCAGGGCCTTGCCGTAGGCGTGGCCGGAGACGAAGCCGGCGTCGGACAGGTCCTTCCACATCGACGGCAGGTCTTCCTTCTTCACGCCGAAGAGGTCGATGCGCTGGCCGCCGGTGACCTTCACTTCCGGCACCTTGTACTTCTCGGCCACGTCGGCGATGGCGCGCAGTTCCTTGGGGTTGGTGAGGCCACCCCACATGCGCGGCACCACCGAGAAGCTGCCGTCCTTCTGGATGTTGCCGTGGGCCCGCTCGTTGATGAAGCGGGACTGGGCGTCATCCTTGTAATCCGCCGGCCAGCGGGCCAGCAGGTAGTAGTTCAGCGCCGGGCGGCAGGTGGCGCAGCCGTCCGGGGTGTTCCAGTCCAGGGCCTGGAACACCGCTTCCATGGACTTGAGTTCCTGGTCGCGGATGGCGGCGATGACCTCGTCGTGGCTGTGCTCGGTGCACTTGCACAGGGGCTTCTTGCTGGGAGCGGCGGAATAGTTGCCGCCCACGGTGTGGGCCAGCACCGCTTCCACCAGACCGGTGCAGGAGCCGCAGGAGGCGGAGGCCTTGGTGTGGGCCTTCACCTCATCCAGGGTGAACAGCTTGAGGTCGCGGATGGCGGCGACGATGGTGCCCTTGCAAACGCCGTTGCAGCCGCAGATCTCCGCCGAGTCCGGCAATGCCGCCACCCGTTCCGCCGGGCCGTGGCCGGAATCGCCCAGGTGGTGCTGGCCGAACAGGATGGTCTTGCGGAACTGTGAGATGTCGGTGCCTTCCCGCAGCAAATCGAAGTACCAGGAGCCGTCGATGGTGTCGCCATAGATGCAGGCCCCCACCAGCTTGTTGTCCTTGATCACCAGCTTCTTGTAGGTGCCGGTGGCGGCGTCGGAGAACACCAGGGATTCGGTGCCCGGCGCGCCGGTGAAATCTCCGGCGGAGAACAAATCGATGCCCGTCACCTTGAGCTTGGTGGACGTCATCGAACCCTGGTAGCGAGCCACGCCGTGCTCCGCCAGATGGTTGGCGCAGACCTTGGCCTGCTCGAACAGGGGCGCCACCAGGCCGTAGGCGATGCCACGGTGGCTGACGCACTCGCCCACCGCGTAGATGCGCGGGTCGAAGGTCTGCATGGTGTCGTTGACGACGATACCGCGCTCGCAACGCAGGCCGGCGGATTCCGCCAGGGCGGTGTTGGGACGGATGCCCACGGCCATCACCACCAGGTCGGCGGGTACGCTTTCGCCATCCTTGAATTTCACGGCACAGACTCTCCCCGACTCGCCGCGCACCAGCTCTTGCGTCTGTCTTTCCAGGAGGAACTTCAGTCCCTTCTCCTCCAGGCTCTTCTGCAACAGCCGCGCCGCCGGCTCGTCCATCTGCCGCTCCAGCAGCCAGGGCGCGATGTGCACCACGGACACCTGCATGCCGCGCAGCTTCAGGCCGTTGGCCGCCTCCAGGCCGAGCAGGCCGCCGCCGATCACCACCGCGTGCCGGTAGTGGCTGGCGGCATCGATCATCTTGTCCACGTCGGCGATGTCGCGAAAGCCCACCACTCCCCCCAGGTCGGCGCCCGGAACCGGCAGGATGAAAGGTTTGGAACCGGTCGCCAGCAGCAGCCGGTCGTACTCCGCCCGGGTGCCGTCGTCCGCCTCCACGAAGCGGTGCTTGCGGTCGATCTTCACCACCCGCTTGCCGGTATGGAGGGTGATGCCATGCTGGGCATACCACTCCCGGCTGTTGAGCACGATCTGCTCCACCGTCTGCTCCCCCGCCAGCACGGGGGACAGCATGATGCGGTTGTAGTTGGGGTGCGGCTCGTCGCCGAACACCGTGATGTCGTACTGCTGCGGCGCAGCCTTCAGCAGCTCCTCCAGGGTGCGGACCCCGGCCATGCCGTTGCCCACCAGAACCAGTTTCATGCGTGCCATGCGAAACACCTCGAAAACACCGGGCTAAAAAAAACGGCGGCCGCCCTGAAAGGGAGCGGACGCCGTTGTCCAAGATCGCTAGGCGAGGAAGCCTGTCAGGGTGTTAGCAATGCGCGTGCCATGTCATAAATCAAGTCGAATCAGTGGGTTGCCGTGTATGCCATGCGGGGCATGCACTGGATGGGTGCGTTGCGCACCGGGAATGCGCCGATATTGGTCGAACGCCGGTGCATACCGATCTCCGCTCGCATAGGGTGAGCAACCTCGCCGGCTCACCGCCCGGACACGCTCTCCCAGTCCAGCCCCGGCAGTTCCGCGAAGGCCTGCCTGATGCGCTCGCCCCAGGCTTCCCGCAGGTTCTTGAAATAGGGATTGTCGGCGTTGATGCGGGTCCGCCGCTCCACCTTCAGGCTGTCCCGGCTGTAGCACAGCATGTCCAGCGGCATGCCCACGGACAGGTTGGACTTCAGGGTCGAATCCATGGAGATGAGGGCGCACTTGGCGGCTTCGTCGAGCGGGCTGTTCCAGTTGAAGATGCGGTCGAGGATGGGCTTGCCGTACTTCGACTCGCCGATCTGGAAATAGGGGGTGTCGGGCGTGGCCTCGACGAAGTTGCCGGCGGCGTAGATGTTGAACAGCCGCGCCCGTTCGCCATGGATCTGGCCACCGAGCAGGAAGTTGGCGTTGAAATCGATGCTGAAGCCGGCCAGCGATTCGGCGTCGCGCCGATGCACCTCGCGCAGGCAGTCGCCGACGTGGCGGGCGGCCTCGAACAGGTTGGGGGCGGTGAGCAGGCTTTCGCCCTCCTTGCCCTGGCGCTCGAACAGCAGGCTCACCACCGCCTGGGTGATGGCCAGGTTGCCCGCGGAGAGCAGCACCAGGACCCTTTCCCCGGGCTGCTCGAAGACGCTCATCTTGCGGAATGTATTGATCTGGTCCACACCGGCGTTGGTGCGGGTGTCGGACAGGAAGACCAGGCCGGCCTCCATCAGCATGCCCACGCAGTAGGTCACGATATTCCCCTCTCGAGTTGAACGGTTCACAAAAGGCCGGGCTCCTCCCCCGGAGTTCGGGCCTGGCACGCTCCTTGCAAAGATCAAGCCAGAAATCCGGACCTGCATTCCAGGTCCGAAACCGGAGCAGATCATGAGCAGCCTCATCGAGCACTATCCCTCGGCCGAGTTCTTCGATGAACTGTTGGACGCGGAGCGCCAGCCGCGCCCCGCCGCGCGCGCCCTCTTCGAGCATCTGCGGGCGCTCGACGCGGCCGGCCTGGACGAGCGCCGCGAGGCGGTGAACGCGGCGATCATGACCATGGGCATCACCTTCACGGTGTACAGCGAGGCGGGCAACATCGACCGCGCCTGGCCGTTCGACATCATCCCGCGCGTGCTCTCGCGCAAGGAATGGACGCGCATCGAGGAAGGGCTGAAGCAACGCCTGACCGCGCTCAATATGTTCATCAACGATCTCTACAACGAGCAGAACATCGTCCGCGACGGGGTATTTCCGCTCGAAGTGCTTGAAGGGTCGCGCAATTTCCGGGCGCAGTGCAAGGGCATCACGCCCCGATTTGGGGTGTGGGCGCACGTCTGCGGCACCGATCTGGTGCGCGACAAGGATGGCACCGTCTACGTGCTGGAGGACAACCTGCGCGTGCCCTCCGGCGTCTCCTACATGCTGGAAAACCGGCAATTGATGAAGCGCCTGTTCCCGGACCTGTTCCAGGCTTCCGACATCCTGCCGGTGGACGACTACCCGGCCCGCCTGCACGACACCCTGGCGGCCCTGTCGCCGCGCACCGGCCTGCGCCCGGTGGTGGTGGTGCTGACCCCGGGCATCTACAACTCGGCCTATTTCGAGCACAGCTATCTCGCCCAGAAGATGGGCGCCTTCCTGGTCGAGGGCAGCGACCTGGTGGTGGGCGAGGACGACTATGTCTACATGAAGACCGTCTCCGGCCTGCGCCGGGTGGACGTCATCTACCGCCGCATCGACGACGACTTCCTCGACCCCGAGGTATTCCGGCCCGATTCCGCGCTGGGGGTGAAGGGTCTGATGCGAGCCTGGCGGGCCGGCCACGTCGGCATCGCCAACGCGCCCGGCGCCGGCGTCGCCGACGACAAGGTGGTGTACGCCTTCGTGCCCAAGGTGATCCGCTACTACCTGAACGAGGAGCCCATCATTCCCAACGTGCCCAGCTACCTGTGCATGGTTGAGGAGGACAGGGAATACGTGCTGGCCAACCTGGACAAGCTGGTGGTGAAGCCGGCCAACGAGTCCGGCGGCTACGGCATGCTCATCGGCCCGCGCGCCACGCCGGAGCAGCGCGATGAGTTCGCCGCACTGATCCGGGCCAATCCGCGCAACTACATGGCGCAGCCCACCCTGGCCCTGTCCACCGCGCCGACCCTGGTGGACCACCATCTGGAGCCGCGCCACCTGGATTTGCGCCCCTTCATCCTGCAATCCGACAAGCTCTACTGCACCACCGGCGGCCTCACCCGCGTGGCCATGCAGGCGGGTTCGCTGGTGGTCAACTCGTCGCAGGGCGGCGGCGCCAAGGACACCTGGATCGTCGATGTCGATTGATACGGTGAGTGGCAAGTGGCAAGTCGCTAGTCGCTAGTCGCTAGTCGCAAGTCGCAAGTCGCAAGTCGCAACTCACCACTCACCACTCACCACTCACCACTCACCACTCACCACTCACCACTCACCACTCGCCAGGAGCAATCATGCTGTCGCGCGTCGCCGAAAACCTCTACTGGATGGCCCGCTACCTGGAGCGGGCCGAGAACACCGCCCGCTTCATCAACAGCACCACCCAGGTGCTGCTGGATCTGCCGCGCGGCGCCTCCTTCGGCTGGGATGTGCTGCTCAAGGCGGCCGGCCTCGACGCGCTCTACGACGAGCACTACGGCAGGCCCAACGAGGCGGACATCATGCGTTTCCTGATCCTCGACGAACGCAATCCCAGTTCCATCGTCGCCAGCATCCACAGCGCGCGCGAAAACACCCGCACCTTCCGCGAAGTGCTGCCGATGGAGATGTGGGAGCGCATCAACGGGCTCTATCTCTACATCCGCGACCATGCCGCGCGCGCGGCGCGTGGCCGCGGACCGCGCTGGGAGGTGCTGAACGGCGTCATCGAGCGCCGCCAGTCGATCATCGGCCTGCTCACCGGCTCGATGAGCCACGACCTCGCCTACCAGTTCCTCAAGCTGGGCCGCAGCGTCGAACGGGCGGACATGACCACGCGCATCCTCGACGTCAACTCGGCGGTGCGTCTGCCGGACGAGACCGCCGCCGCCGAGACCGCGCGCGAGCGCCTGTGGATGAGCACCCTCAACGCCCTGTCGGCCTACCAGATGTACCGCCTGCATGTCGGCGTGCACGTCTCGGGGCCGGAGGTGATGCGCTTCC
>VGVT01000009.1 GCA_016873935.1 Betaproteobacteria bacterium
TGGCCATCGGCATCGTCGTCGACGACGCCATCGTCGTGCTGGAAAACGTCGAGCGGCACATCGCCGAGGGTCTGAAACCCTTCGACGCCGCCTTGCAGGCGATGAAGGAGGTACAGGGCGCGGTCGTCGCCATCGTCCTGGTGCTGTGCGCGGTGTTCATTCCCGTCGCCTTCATGGGCGGCATCGCCGGCACCCTTTACCGCCAGTTCGCGGTGACGGTGGCCATCGCCGTGGTCATCTCCGGCGTCGTCGCGCTGACCCTGACGCCGGCCCTGTGCGCCCTGCTGCTCAAGCCCGGGCACAAGGAATCGCGCCTGTTCCGGCCCTTCAACCGCTTGTTCGAGGCTTTCACCCGCTCCTACGTGGCCACCGTGGGCCTCACACTGCGCCCGGCATCGTCGGCCTGGCGCTGTTCGGCCTGGTCATCTGCGCCGGTGCCTGGCTGCTGCGCGGCATCCCCGGAAGTTTCGTACCCGAGGAGGACCAGGGCTACCTGATCGCCGCTCTCCTGCTGCCGGACGGCGCCACCCTCAAACGCACCGCCGCCACCGGCGAGCAGTTGCGCGAGGCGCTCATGCGCGACCCCGCCGTCGCCCACACTTTCGTGGTCTCCGGCTTCGACCTCATCGGCGGCGGTAACAAGCCCAACGCCGGCACCATCTTCATTCCGCTGAAACCCTGGAACGAACGCCAGTCCAGCGCGGGCGAGCTGGCCGCCAGGTTCATGGGCGCCGGCATGATGCTGCCGGACGGTCTCGGCCTGGTGTTCAACCCGCCGCCCATCATGGGCCTGGGCACCGCCGGCGGCTTCGAGGTCTATGTGCAGAACAGGGTGGACGGCGACCCCATGAATCTCAACGCGGTGGTCCAGGATTTCATCGCCGCCCTGCAAAGCCGCAAGGAGTTCTCGCGCATCAACACCTTCTTCCGGCCCACCATTCCCCAGCTCTACGTGGAAGTGGACGAGGCCAAGGCGCTGTCGCTGGGCATACCGCTTTCCAGTATCTACGAGACCCTGCAGAGCACCATGGGCTCCCTGTACGTCAACGACTTCAACAAGGCGGGCCGCGTCTACCGCGTGCAGTTGCAGGCCGAGGCCGCCTACCGCCTGAAGCCGGAGGACCTGGGCAAGGTCTACGTGCGCAGTGCCACCAGCCACGCCATGATTCCTTTGGCGGCGGTGAGCAGGGTGAAGCACATCGTCGGCCCCGAGCAGGTGGAGCGCTTCAACGGCTTCGTCGCCGCGAAGATACTGGGCGACAGCGTGCCGGGCGTGAGTTCGGGGGATGCCCTCAAGCTGGTCGAGGAGGTGGCCGCGAAGACCCTGCCCGCCGGCTACGAGATCGCCTGGACCGGCCAGGCCTACCAGCAGAAGCAGACCGGCTCGTCCTCGACGCAGGCCTTCGTCTTCGCCATCGTCATGGTGTTCCTGATCCTGGCCGCCCAGTTCGAGAAGTGGTCCCTGCCGCTGGCGGTGATCATGGCCGTGCCCTTCGCCCTGCTCGGCGCCCTGCTCGCGGTATTCCTGCGCGACATGCCCAACGACATCTACTTCCAGATCGGCCTGGTGGTGCTGATCGGTCTGGCTTCGAAGAACGCCATCCTCATCGTCGAATTCGCCACGCAGAAGCTGGAGCAGGGCATGAGCCTGCTGGAGGCGGCGAAGGAGGGCGCGCGCCTGCGCCTGCGGCCCATCATCATGACCTCGATGGCCTTCATCCTCGGCGTCTTCCCGCTGGTCATCGCCACCGGCGCCGGCGCCGCCGCCCGCCGCTCCATGGGTACCGGCGTGTTCGGTGGCATGCTCGCCGCCACCTTCGTCGCCACCCTGTTCATCCCGTTGTTCTTCAAATGGCTGTCGCGCGGCAAGGCTACCCGCGTCGTCGCCCGGCCGGAACCGGCTGCCGTCGCGGAGGACCAGGCATGATGCGCATCCCGCAATGGCTCCTGGCCTGTCTGGCGCTGGCCGGCTGCCAGGCCGTGGGGCCCGATTACACGCGTCCCGCCGCCACCCTGCCCGCCAGCTATGCCGCCGCCGCGGAGGAGGGCCAGGCGCGTGTCCGCGCGGATTGGTGGACGTTGTTCGGCGATCCCCTGCTGGACGAATTGATCGCGCGCACCCAGGCCGGCAACTTCGATCTCCAAGCCGCCGTCGCCCGAGTCGAACAGGCCGAGGCTGCCCTGCGCGTAGTCGGCGCCGCCCGGGCGCCCGCGCTGGACCTGGATGCCGACGCCCGGCGCATGCGTTCCAGCACGGAAACCGGCATGCCCATGCCGCAGTACAGCAGCGAGTTCGGGCTGGGTTTGTCGACGGCTTTCGAGCTGGATTTCTGGGGACGCCTGCGCCGCGCCGAGGAGGCGGCTCGCGCCGACTTCCTGGCCAGCCGGCACGCGCGCGACAGCCTGCGGATCTCTCTGGCGGGCATGCTGGCCAACACCTATTTCAGCCTGCGCGCCCTGGACACCGAACTCGCCGTCAACCGGGAGGCCCTGGCCAGCCGGGAAGAGACCCTGCGCATCGTCAGCAGCCGCGTCGAGGGAGGGCTGGCCTCGCCGCTGGACCTGCGCCAGGCGGAGGGCGACCTCGCCGCCGGCCAGGCCCAGCTCGCCAACCTGCGTCGCCAGCGTGCCCTCGCCGAAAGCCAACTTGCACTGCTGGTCGGCACGCCGGGCCTGCGTATCGACGCAGGCAGCTTGTACGACCTGCCGCTACCCCCGCCGCCGCCGCCCGGCCTGCCCTCCGACCTGCTGCAAGCGCGACCCGATCTGCGCCAGGCCGAAGAGGAACTGATCGCCAACAATGCCCGCATCGGCGTCGCCAAGGCCGCTCTCTATCCCAACATTTCCCTGACCGGCGCCCTCGGCTCGCGCAGTCAGGACCTGGCCGATCTTTTCAGTGCTGGGGCGCAGACCTGGTCCCTGGGTGTCGGCCTGCTGCTGCCGGTGTTCGATGCGGGGGCCGGGCGGGCCCGCGTCGACCAGGCCAGCGCCCGCCAGAGGGAGGCGCTGGCCGCCTACCAGCAAGCCATCCACACCGCCTTCAGGGAGGTCAGCGACGCCCTCGTCGAGGTGCGCGAGCACGCCGTCGCGGTAGTCGCCCAGGATCGTCGCGTCGTGGCCACCGCCCAGTCCCTGGAGCTGGCGCGGGCGCGCTATGAAGCCGGCTATTCCGGCTATCTGGAGGTGCTCGTGGCGCAGCGCGGCCTCAACGAATCCCAGCTTGCCCAGGTGCTTACGCGCCGCGCCCGGCTGATCGCCGCGGTCGACCTGTTCAAGGCGCTGGGCGGCGGCTGGCGGGAAGCGGAGGCGGGCGCGTCGGCCGGGGTGGAAGCGCCTATTCGCCGCGCCGACGATCCACCGCCCACACCGCCGCCTCCACGCGCGAGCGCAGGTTGAGCTTGCGCAGCAGGTGCTTGACGTGCACCTTGACGGTGCCCTCGGCGATGCCCAGTTCGCGCGCGATCCCCTTGTTGCTGCGGCCCTGCGCGATCTGTTCGAGGATGCGCCGCTCCTGGTCGGTGAGACCGGCCTGCTCCAGATCCTTGGGCTTGTTTTCCTCGCGCAGCGAATGCGCGAGCTTGCGCGTCAGGCGCTCGGTGAGGGTGATCTGGCCGGCGGCGGCTTCCTTCAGCTTGAGCAGCAAATCTTCCGGTTCCATTTCCTTCAGCAGGTAGCCGTCCGCCCCGGCGCGAAGGGCGGCCACCAGGTCGCTGGCCTCGTCCGAGACGGTGAGCATGACCACGCGGCTGTCCAGGCCCCAGGCCTTGATCGCCTTGAGGACCTCGATTCCGCCCATGGGCTTCATGTTGAGATCCAGCAGGATCATGTCGGGATGCAGGCGGCGCGCGAGTTCCAGGCCTTCGGCGCCGGAGGAGGCCTCACCGGCGACGACGAAGTCCCCGGTCATGTCCACCAGCTGCAGGACCGCCTTGCGGAACAGGGGATGGTCGTCGATGACCAGCAGGGTCTGGGGGGTGTCCGCCGTCATGTCAGGTTCTCCTCGCAATCCTGGTCTCTGCCATGCCGCCGCGCCGGCTGGCCGGACGGAACATCAGGGCGACGCGGGTACCGCCGGCGGCGGATCGCGTGAAGGCGATGCTGCCGGACAGGGTGCGCGTGCGCTCTTCCATGATGGTCATGCCATAGTGGTGCAGATCGGCGCTCTTGGCGATGCCGACGCCGTCGTCCTCCACCGCCACCTCCACCTCACCCTCCGCCAGGCAGGCGAGGCGGACCGCGGCCCGCCTGGCGCGGGAGTGGTTGAGCACGTTGGAGAGGGCTTCGCGCACCACGTGCAGCACGTGGATTTCCTCGTTGGGCGTCAGCGCGCAGCCCTCCAGGTTGATGTCGAGGTCGATCTCCAGTTCGCCGCGCTCAGCGAATTCGTCCACCGTCTGGCGCAGGGCGCTGGCCAGGTTCTGGCCGTCCATCTTCAGGCGGAAGGTGGTGAGCAGTTCGCGCAACTGGCGGTAGGCGCCGCTCATGCCCTCGCGCAGTTCCAGCAGGATCCTGTCGGCCTGCGCGCGCTGGTCCTCCGCCTTCAGGGCGTTCTGCAGGCGGCTGACCTGGATCTTCATGTAGGCCAGCGATTGCGCCAGGGAGTCGTGCAACTCCCGCGCGATCACCGCGCGTTCCTCCAGCAAGGCGACGCGCCGGTTCTGCTCGCCGCGCCGCTCGGCGCCGATGGCGACGCCGATGTGGCGGGACAGGGCCTCCAGCAGTTGCACCTGCCAGGCCTCCAGTTGGCGGCCATCGGGGATGTCCAGGATGAGCACGCCGTACTGGTGTTCGGCATCGGCCAGCGGCAGGGTCAGGCGGCGATGGAAGTCGCTGGCCATGCTGATGCGGGTCTGGTCGGTGCCGTGACACCACAGGCAGGCGGCTTGGTCGCACGGGCTGGCGTCGCCGGGGCGCATGGTGGTGGCGACGGCGACGCCGTCGCCGGCGCCGAATTCGCCAAGACAGATGATGCCCGGCCCCAGGCCGAGCAGTTGCTCGATGTCGCGCAGTACCGCCAGATAGACCGCCTTGCCCGGCGGTTCGCCATGCAGCCTAGCGATGGAGTGGTAGAGCAGTTCCAGGGACTGGTTGCTGCGCGTGAGCTCCGCGGTCTTCTGGCGCACGCGCTCCTCCAGGTCCTCGTACATCCGCGACAGGTCGCCGGCCATGTGGTTGAAGGCGCGCCCCACCTGGCCGAGTTCGTCGTCGCCGGTATGCGGCGTGCGCGCATATAGGTCGCCGGCACCGACGCTGTCGGCGAGGGATTGCAAGCCGCGCAGGGGCTGCACCAGGTGGTTGTGGATGAGCTGCACCGTCAGCAGCACCACGAGGACGGTGAGGAGGAGGGCGGCGCCCAGCACCACGCGCATGACCAGGATCTTCGCCTCGGTGGTGTCCTCCATCTGCTGTACCAGGCGGTTGAGGTGGCGGACGAAGCGCCCCATGTCATCGAGCACGGCGATGCGCGCCGCCGCATCCGGCTCCATTGCGGATCCACTCGCCATGGCCGCGAAACGTGGCTGGATGCGATGCCGCCATTCATCCCATACCGCGCGGTAGGTGGTGGCCAGGTCGGTATCCCAGGCGCGCGGCAGCATGGCCAGGATGGCCTCGCTCTGCAGCGTGGCCTCGAAGCGGCCCAGGCTTTCCGCCATGCGTTGGCGCACCTCGTCGTGCTCCGGCAGGGGGCCGGCGAGATAGAGGCTCGCCATGTGCCAGCTCTGCATGCGCAGGCTGCCCGCCTTGTTGATGGCCTCGCCGCTGCCCTGCGTGGATTCCGCGACCAGACCGGACACCGACATGCCGAGCACCGCCAGCAGGGCGATGGCGGCAATGGCGCCGCCCATGCGCAGCAGCAGGGAATTCTGCAGCGCATTCCAGTTCAGCTTGGGCAGTCGTTGTTTGGACCACATGGAGCAAGACGTCGCGACGGATTGCGGATGTACTCCTTTTTATGCCCATGCCAGCGGCGAGGAAATACCCACAAAGTTTCCAAGCACGTCGAGATTCCTCCGAGGCGCGCAGTCAATGCTTTAGAAACAACGGGATAGAGCCATATCCAGGTACCTCTTTGTGGGTAATCCGGGCCTCGTTCACCGCCGTACCCCCCCCTGGCGACGATTTTTTCGCTCCCTACACTGCGTCATACCGATCTTCGGATATCGAGATTTTTTTTGTGGGGGAAGCCATGACGCCACATGCGCAAAAACAGCTTTCGGTGCTGGTGATGAGCACCCTGGCCTTCACGGTGTGCTTTGCCGTGTGGATGATGTTCGCAGTCATCGGCATCCCGATCAAAACCCAGCTCGGTCTCAACGAGACCCAGTTCGGCGTGCTCATCGCCACGCCGGTGCTGACCGGCTCGCTGATCCGCCTGCCGTTGGGCATGCTCACCGACAAGTTCGGCGGCCGCGTGGTGTTCTTCGTGTTGATGCTGGCGACGGTGGGGCCGATCTGGCTGATGTCCGCCGCCACCGAGTTCTGGCATTTCCTGGTGATCGGCCTGTTTGTCGGTCTCGCCGGCGGCTCCTTCTCGGTCGGCATCGCCTACTGCGCGCGCTGGTACGAGAAGGCGCGCCAGGGCATGGCGATGGGCGTGTTCGGCGTCGGCAACGTCGGCGCGGCGGTGACCAAGCTGGTGGCGCCGGCCATCGTCGTCGCCTACGGCTGGACCATGGTGCCGCAGGTCTACGCCGCCGCCATGCTGGTCACCGCTATCCTGTTCTGGTTGTTCAGCTACGACGATCCGGCGCACAAGGTGCCTGCGCACGTCACCGTGCGTGAACAGCTCGCGGTGCTGAAGGACCCGGCGGTGTGGAAGTACTGCCAGTACTACTCCATCGTCTTCGGCGGCTACGTCGCGCTGGCGCTGTGGATGACCAAGTACTACGTCAGCGAGTACGAGTTCGACCTCACCACCGCCGCCCTGCTCGCCACCGCCTTCTCCCTGCCGGGCGGCATCCTGCGCGCGGTGGGTGGCTGGATGTCGGACAAGTGGGGCGCGCACCGGGTGACCTGGTGGGTGCTGTGGGTGTCGTGGATCTGTCTGTTCATCATGTCCTACCCGCAGACCGAATTCACCGTGCATACCGTGACCGGCCCGCAGACCTACCAGATTCACCTGTCCCCGGAACTGTTCACGGCGCTGCTGTTCACCGTCGGCGTCGCCTTCGCCTTCGGCAAGGCCAGCGTCTTCAAGTACATCTCCGACGAATACCCGCACAACATCGGCGTCGTCTCCGGCATCGTCGGCCTGGTCGGCGGTCTCGGCGGCTTCCTGCTGCCGATCATGTTCGGTGCTCTGGTCGACCTGACCGGCATCCGCTCCTCCGCCTTCATGCTGATGTACGGCGTGGTCTGGGTCAGCCTGATCTGGATGTACACCACCGAGGTGCGCAAGCTCGACTACATGGGCAAGAAGCTCGCGGAGAGACCCGCCGACGCCATGGAATGACCGCCTTTCCAACACATATCCCCCCGAACCCGATCCGCAACAGGAGAACACCCATCATGGCCAGGCTCACCCGCTGGGAACCCGAAAACCCGCAGTTCTGGCAGGAGACCGGCAGCAAGATCGCCTGGCGCACCTGTGGTATCACCACCTTCTCGCTGATCTTCTCCTTCGCCACCTGGTTCGTGATGAGCGCGGTGGTGGTGCGTATGCCCGCCATCGGCTTCCAGTTCACCACCATGGAACTGTTCTGGCTGGCGGCCATTCCCGGCCTGGCCTCGGGCATCCTGCGCCTGATCCATTCCAACTTCATCCCGGTGCTGGGAACGCATCCGGTGGTCAGCATCGCCACCATCATCAAGGTGCTGCCCATGATCTGGCTCGGCTTTGCCATCCAGGACCTGAACACGCCGTGGATCACCTTCATGATCATCGGCTTCCTGTGCGGCATGGGCGGCGGCGACTTCTCGTCCTTCATGCCCTCCACCAGCATCTTCTTCCCGAAGCGCTTGCAGGGGCTGGCCATGGGTATCCAGGCGGGCCTGGGCAACTTCGGCGTGTCCATCGTGCAGTTCGTGGCGCCGTGGATCATCGGCTTCGCCGCCATCGGCACCCTCGCCGGCGGCCCGCAGGTGTTCACCAAGGCGGAACCGGTCAAGGGCGCCATCACGGTGACCAAGGATGCGCAGACCAAGCTGGTCACCGACGTGGTGGTCGGCAAGCCTGAACTGGCCTCGGCCATCGAGGTGATCCGCGATGAGAGCGGAATGCTCAAGGATGTGGTCCTGCACGAGACCGATACCGTCAAGAAGATCCGGGAAGAAGTGAAGCGGGACGCGCAGGGCCAGATCGTCGAGGTCACGCCCACCAAGGGCATGAAGATCGACGTCAAGCGCAACGACAAGGGCGAGATCACCGACGTGGTCGTGCTGAACGTGGCCAAGAAGGCGATGTGGCTGCAGAACGCTGCCTACATCTGGGTGCCCTTCCTGGTGATCGCCTTCATCCTCGCCGTGCTGTTCCTGAAGAGCGTGTCGTTGCCCTCGCGCGGCTTCAAGGGCCAGTTCGAGATTCTCTCCAGCAAGAACCGGGCGCGTACCCATACCTGGAACTGCACGATGACCTACATCACATCGTTCGGTTCATTCTCCGGTTTCGCCGCCGCCTTCCCGATGCTAATCAAGACCCTGTACGGCGGCTTCGAGAGTGCCCCCGACCCGCTCGCCTACGCCTACCTGGGGCCGCTGATCGGCGGCGCGGTGCGCGTGATCACCGGCGGCATGTTCGACAAGATCGGCGGCAGCAAGGGCATGCACTGGACCACGCTGGGGCAGATCGCCGGCGTGTTGTTCCTGGTGTTCGGCGGTTATCTCACGCCGACCTCGGTGGAGCAGTTCCAGGGCTTCCTCTGGGGCATGCTGTGGATCTTCCTGATGTCCGGCACCAACAACGCCGCCACCTTCCGCCAGTACCCCATCGTCTTCGCCTACTCGCCCGGCAAGGGCGCGCAGATGCTGGGCTGGACCGGTGCCTGGGCGGCATTCGGGCCGTTCGTGTGGAACGTCCTGATCGGCCAGTCGATCGCGATTACCGGCAACGCCAAGCTGTTCTTCCTGGGACTGTGCGCGTTCTACGTCTACACGCTGTTGATCAACTACTGGTACTACACCCGCAAGGGCGCCGAGCGCTTCGACTACGGCAACAGCGGCGGCACCTGGTGGGACAAGCTGTCCGATGGCGAGAAGGAACGCATGCGCGCCATCGACCTGGGCAAGGCTTGAGTCGTACATGGCAAGAACAGGGCGTCGGCCATGAACCAAACGGACCTGCTGATCAACGTGCTGGGCTGTACCTACGGCCTGATGCTGATCGCCGCGATGTTCCTGCGCACCCCGCTGACCGAGGCAATGCGCATCGACGCCCTGTTCATCCCCCGCTACTCGGAAAAGACCCGGCCGCTGAATCTGCTGGCCGGCCTCCTGTTCGCGGGTTACGCGGCGTACTCGCTATTGCAGATGCATTGAATCCGTAGGGTGGGTTAGCCGCATTGCGGCGTAACCCACCAAATCTCTGGCGGGTTACGGCCTTCGGCCTGACCCACCCTACGTAACCGCAAGGAGCTAAACAATGAGTCACTTTCTGGATCGACTGACCTACTTCACCCACCCGCGCGAGCCGTTCTCAGGTGGTCACGGCGTGATGACCATCGAGGACCGCAAGTGGGAGGACGCCTACCGCAACCGCTGGCGTCACGACAAGGTGGTGCGCTCCACCCATGGCGTCAACTGCACCGGCGGCTGCTCCTGGAAGATCTTCGTCAAGAACGGTCTGGTCTCCTTCGAGATGCAGCAGACCGACTATCCGCGCACCCGCGAGGACATGCCCAACCACGAGCCGCGTGGCTGCCAGCGCGGCGCCTCGTTCTCCTGGTACCTGTATTCGCCGCACCGCATCAAGTACCCGATGATCCGCGGCCGCCTGCTCGACCTCTACCGCGCCGAGAAGAAGAGCGGCAAGGATCCGGTGGAAGCCTGGCGCGCCATTCAGGCGGACACCAGCAAGCGCGACAAATACGTCAAGGTGCGGGGTCTGGGCGGCTTCGTGCGCACCTCCTGGGATGAGGTCCTGGAGATCGTCGCCGCCGCCAACGTGCACACCATCGACAAATGGGGCCCGGACCGCATCTATGGCTTCTCGCCCATCCCGGCGATGTCGATGATCTCCTACGCTGCCGGCTCGCGTTACCTGTCGCTGATCGGCGCCGCCTGCGGCTCCTTCTACGACTGGTACTGCGACCTGCCCATCGCCAGCCCGCAGACCTGGGGCGAGCAGACCGACGTGCCGGAAGCGGCCGACTGGTACAACTCCACCTACCTGATCATCACCGGCGCCAACCTGCCGATGACGCGCACGCCGGATGCGCACTTCGCCATCGAGACCCGCTACAAGGGCACCAAGATCGTCTCCATGGCGCCGGACTACGCCGAGTACGTCAAGTTCGCCGACCTCTGGATGCCGGTGAAGCAGGGTACCGACTCCGCCGCCTTCATGGCCATGGGCCACGTCGCGCTGAAAGAGTTCTACATCAACCAGCAGACGCCGTACTTCCAGGAGTACGCGCGCAAGTACACCGACCTGCCCATGCAGGTGATGCTGCGGAGCCACGAGAACGGCTACGTCAGCGACCGCAACCTGCGCGCCTCCGACTTCGCCAACAACCTGAACGAGGTCAACAACCCGGAATGGAAGACCATCGCCTTCGATGAGGCCTCCGGCCAGTTCGTCGCCCCCAACGGCTCCATCGGCTTCCGCTGGGGCGAGGAGGGCAAGTGGAATCTGCTGGAGAAGTCAGCCAATGCCGACACGAGCCTGGAGCTCAGCTGCCAGGGCAAAGCCGGCACCGAGGTGGTTGCCGTGGGCTTCCCCCACTTCACCCCGGGCGAGCCCGACCTGCTCTATCGCAACGTGCCGGCCCGCCGCGTGCGCCTGGTGGACGGCAGCGAGGTCATGGTGGCCTCGGTGTTCGACCTGCTGGTGGCGCAGTACGGCGTCGATCGCGGCCTGGGCGGCGACAATGTGGCCGGCTCCTACGACGACGCCAACGTGGCCTACACCCCGGCCTGGGCGGAGAAGGTGACCGGCGTGAAGCGCGCCGACCTGGCCCGTACCGGGCGCGAGTTTGCCGACAACGCCGCCAAGACCCAGGGCAAGTCCATGGTCATCCTGGGCGCGGCCATCAACCACTGGTACCACCACGACCAGTCCTACCGCGCCATCATGAACCTGCTGCACCTGTGCGGCTGCGTCGGCCAGAGCGGCGGCGGCTGGGCGCATTACGTCGGCCAGGAGAAGCTGCGTCCGCAGGCCGGCTGGGCGCCCATCGCCTTCGGCCTCGACTGGCATCGCCCCCCGCGCCACATGAACTCCACCTCGTTCTGGTACTTCCACACCGACCAGTGGCGCTACGAGACCATCAAGCCGGACCACCTGCTCTCCCCAGCGGGCAAGAACCGCAACAAGGGCTATGCGCTGGCGGACTACAACGTGGTCTCCACGCGCCTGGGCTGGCTGCCTTCCGCGCCCCACTTCAACCGCAACCCCATCGAACTTGCTGCCGAGGCGGCCAAGGCCGGCGCCACCGACGAGGCCGGCGCGGCGAAATACGTGGCCGAGCAGCTCAAGTCCGGCGCCCTGGACGTGGCCTTCGCCGACCCGGACAACCCGGTGAACTGGCCGCGCAACCTCATCGTCTGGCGCGGCAACCTGATCGGCACCTCGGCCAAGGGCCACGAGTACTTCCTCAAGCACCTGCTGGGCGCCCAGAACGGCGTGCTGCAGGAGAGCGGCCCCGGCAACGACTGCAAGGAAGTGAAGTGGCACGAGCACGCCCCGGCCGGCAAGCTGGACCTGATGGTGGACATCAATTTCCGCCTCAACTCCACCGGCGCCTACTCGGACATCATCCTGCCCACCGCCACCTGGTACGAGAAGAACGACCTCAACACCACGGACATGCACCCCTTCATCCACCCCCTGGGCGAGGCGGTGTCTCCGGGCTGGGAGTCCAAGTCCGACTGGCAGATCTTCAAGGCCCTGGCGAAGAAGTTCTCCGGCCTGGCGGGCAAGCACCTGGGCGTACGCAAGGATCTGGTGGCCCTGCCCATGCAGCACGACTCCCCGTTCGAGCTGGCGCAGCCGCTGGGCCAGGTCAAGGACTGGAAGAAGGGCGAGTGCGACCCCATCCCCGGCAAGACCATGCCGCTGATCAAGCTGGTGGAGCGCGACTACGGCAGCACCTACAACAAGTTCATCGCCCTCGGCCCGCTCATGGTGAAGGTCGGCAACAACATCAAGGGCATCGACTGGAACACCGAGCAGGAGTACGAGGAGCTGAAGAAGTGCAACTTCACGGTGAAGGAACCGGGCGTGTCCTTCGGCATGCCCAGCCTGGAAGAGGACATCGGTGCCTGTGACGCGGTGATGCGCATGGCGCCGGAGACCAACGGCGAGGTGGCGCACAAGTCCTGGTCGGCCCTGTCGAAGAAGACCGGCATCGACCACCACCACCTCTACGCCGGCCGCCACGAGGACAAGTTCACCTTCCGCGACATCGTCGCCCAGCCGCGCAAGATCATCACCGCGCCGACCTGGTCCGGCATCGAGTCCGAGCACGTGTCCTACAACGCCGGCTATACCAACATCCACGAACACATCCCGTTCCGCACCCTGACCGGCCGCGCCCACTTCTATCAGGACCACGAGTGGATGCTCGACTTCGGCGAGGGTTTCTGCGTGTTCCGTCCCGGCGTCGACATGCAGGACCACAAGAAGATCCCGGACAGCGTGAAGAGCAAGCCGCATCTGGTGCTGAACTGGATCACGCCGCACTCCAAGTGGGGCATCCACTCCAGCTACCAGGACAACCTGCGCATGCTCAACCTGTTCCGCGGCGGCCCGTACTTCTGGATCTCGGAGGACGACGCCAAGAGCGTGGGCATCGAGGACAACGACTGGGTCGAGGCGCTCAACGCCAACGGCGCCACCGTGGCGCGGGCGGTGGTCTCGCAGAGGGTGCCGCGCGGCATGGCGCTGATGTACCACGCCCAGGAGAAGAACGTGAACGTGCCGGGCTCGCCGACCACGGGCAAGCGCGGCGGCATCCTCAACTCCGTGACCCGCATCGTCGTCAAGCCCACCCACATGATCGGCGGCTACGCGCAACTCGCCTACAGCTTCAACTACTACGGCCCGGTGGGCAGCAACCGCGACGAGTTCGTGGTGGTGCGCAAGATCGAGGACCGCGATGTGGACTGGCTGGAGCGGCCGCTGACCCCGGAACGGGAACAGCAGCGCAACCCCGTCGGGGTGGGGCCGAAGTAATGCATTTCACCCTTTCCCGCCAGCGGGGGAGGGTGGTTACCGGGTTTAACCGCCGGGGTTCAGAGGTCACGGGTCTCCATGAGGCTGGGTGCTCGCACCCGAGGGCTCCGGTGGTTAACAAGTCTGTCGTAGGGCGGGTTCGCGAAGCGTAATCCGCCGCCATGCATCCGGCGGATTACGGCTGACGCCTGATCCGCCCTACGAGATAGGAGAAGTCATATGAAAGTCAGAGCGCAATTCGCCTTCGTCTTCAACCTGGACAAGTGCATCGGGTGCCACACCTGTTCGGTGACCTGCAAGAACGTCTGGACCAACCGCAAGGGTGTCGAATATGTCTGGTTCAACAACGTCGAATCGAAGCCCGGCATCGGCTACCCCAAGCAATGGGAGAACCAGGAGGTCTGGCGCGGCGGCTGGGAGCTGAAAAGCGGCAAGCTGCAACTGAAATCCGGTTCCAAGCTGGACCGGCTGCTGAACATCTTCGCCAACCCGGACATGCCGGAGATCGACGATTACTACGAGCCGTTCACCTTCGACTACGCCCGCCTGCAGAACGCCCCCCTGTCCGAGGCGGCGCCCACCGCCCGGCCCGTGTCGCAGATCACCGGCGAGAAGATGGAAAAGATCACCTGGGGCCCGAACTGGGAAGACGACCTGGCCGGGGAGTTCGAGAAGCGCTCCAAGGACCGCAACATGCACAACCTGGAGAAGGCGATCTACAAGCAGTTCGAGAACACCTTCCACATGTACCTGCCGCGCATCTGCAACCATTGCATCAACCCGGCCTGCGTCGCCTCCTGCCCGTCCGGCTCGCTGTACAAGCGGGAGGAGGACGGCATCGTCCTGGTGGACCAGGACAAGTGCCGGGGCTGGCGCATGTGCGTCAGTTCCTGCCCCTACAAGAAGGTGTTCTACAACTGGGAATCCGGCAAGGCGGAGAAGTGCATCGGCTGCTATCCGCGCGTCGAATCCGGCATGCCGACCGTGTGTTCCGAATCCTGCGTCGGCCGCATCCGCTACAACGGCATCATGCTCTACGACGCCGACAAGATCGAGCAACTGGCCTCGACGCCCAATGAACAGGATCTTTACCAGGCCCAGCTCGACATCTTCCTGGACCCGAACGATCCGGAGGTCATCAAGCAGGCGCGCATCGACGGTGTTCCCGAGGACTGGATCAGCGCGGCCCAGAAGTCGCCCATCTACAAGATGGCGGTGGACTGGAAGATCGCCTTCCCCATGCACCCGGAGTTCCGCACCCTGCCCATGGTCTGGTACGTGCCGCCGCTGTCGCCGGTGCAATCGCACATCGACCAGGGCGCCCTGTCCTCCGATCCCGGCAGCGTCATCCCGCCGGTGGAAAACCTGCGCATGCCGCTGAAGTACCTGGCCAACCTGCTCACCGCCGGCAAGGAAGCGCCCATCGTCTCCGCCCTCAAGCGGATGATCGCGATGCGCGCCTACCAGCGCTCGGTGCACGTGGAAGGCACGCCCGACACCCGCGCCCTGGACGAGATCGGCATGAGCGTGGACATGGCCCTGGAGATGTACCGCTACCTGGCCATCGCCAACTACGAGGACCGCTTCGTCATTCCCACCGGCCACCAGGAAATCACCCTGGAAGATTTCTACGGCCACCAGGGCCAGAACGGCTTCACCTTCGGCAACGATTCCTCGCCCGGCATCTCCCCCAACTCCCTGTTCCCGGAACGGCGCAAGGAAACGGTAGAACCTCTCACCCCCGCCCCCACCGCCGACGAACGCTGAGGAAAGGAACAAACGGCCATGTACTTCTACCGCATCCTGTCCAAGTTGCTGGACTATCCGGACGAGGGCCTGCTCGGCGTGCTCTGGGAAATCCGCGAACGCGCCCGGTTAGGCTCCGAGTTCGAGCTCCTAGAACGGCCCGTTGTGGAGTCCTTCGTCGACCACCTGGAATCCCGCACCCTGACGGAACTCCAGGAGGATTTCGTGCAGACCTTCGACCTCACGTCCCAGCATGCCCTGCACCTCACCCACCACCTGTTCGGCGACGACAAGAACCGGGGTCCCGCCCTCATCGACCTGACCGAGTTCTACAAGGAATACGGCCTGGAGTTGACCGTCTCCCGCGAGGGCAATGGGGAGGCAAACAATGACGCCGCCAACGAAGCGTCGGTGAACGAACTGCCGGACTATCTGCCACTGGTGCTGGAGTTCGCTTCCCAGCTCGACTCGAACGAGGCCCGGGTGTTTCTGTCCCAATGGAGCAAGGTGCTAAACCAGCTCGCCGCCAACCTTGAGGAGGCCGGCAGTTCCTATGCCCCCCTCGTTCGTCTCGTCGAACATCGCGGCCAACTGGTGATGGCGGCGGCATGAGTCGCGAGTCGCGAGTCGCGAGTCGCAAGCCGCAAGTCGCGCGTGGCCGTGGAGTTGGTCGCCGCTCGCCGCTCACCGCTCACTTACCGCCACCAACCACCAACCACCAACCACTAGCCACTAGCCACTAGCCACTAGCCACCTTCCTAGGAGTTTCGTCATGGACCTGCATACCCTACTCTTCGGGGTCTACCCCTACCTGGCCCTGGCCACCTTCGTTCTCGGCAGCTGGATCCGCTTCGACCACGAGCAATACACCTGGAAAAGCGATTCCAGCCAGCTCCTGTCCAAGCAGTACATGCGCTTCGCCAGCAACGTCTTCCACATCGGCATCCTGGGCATCTTCTTCGGCCACCTGGTCGGCCTGCTCACCCCTCACTCGGTGTTCCTCGCCCTGGGCATTTCCGACGCGGCCCACCAGGGTATCGCCATCTTCGCCGGCGGCGTCTTCGGACTCATGGTCATCCTCGGCGGCAGCATCCTCTGGCTGCGCCGCCTGTTCAATCCGCGCGTGCGCGCCGCCAGCCGCTGGATGGACATCAACATCCTGGGCTGGCTGGTGCTGACCGCCTGTGTGGGCTTCGCCACCATCTTCTGGTCGATGGGCCACGCCGGGCAGCAGGACTTCACGGTGATGCTGCGCCTGACCGAGTATGTGCAGAGTATCGTCATCCTGCAGCCCAATCCGGAGCTGCTGCGCAATATCGACACGGTGTACAAGCTGCACATCTTCTTCGGCCTGTCGGTGTTCCTGTTCTTCCCCTTCACGCGCCTGGTGCACATCTGGAGCGCGCCCGTCGGCTACCTATTCCGCGCCTATCAGGTCGTACGCGCCAAACGCACCGCCTGAGCCTTGCCGCCGCCGTGGATGGACCCCTCCGCCACGCACGCCTCCTCTCCGCGCAACTCCTTCGCGCGGCGGATGCCACGGCGGCCTTTTCATCCTCTCTCCCGGGCGACGGGCTGACGCTCGCACCGGGGGTCCCCCACTTTCGCAACCGGAGCCCGGAATGACCATGTCGCACAAGGAAACGCCACCCAAACCCAAGCTGCAAACCCCGAAAAGCATCTTCCTGGAAGAGGCCAGGGAAAGCACCAATCCCTATGCCATCTATACGAAGTCCCTGATGGTGGACGGACGCAAAGTGCTCACCGACCCCGAGGGCTACATCCTCAACATGGACGAATGGAGCGAGGATTTTGCCCGCGCCCAGGCCGAGCGCGAGGGCCTGGTGCTCACCGACGAGCACTGGCAGGTGATCCACTTCATCCGCGAGTATTACGAGGACCACAACGTGCAGGCCCAGGTGCGCGACATGGTCATGCACTTCCGCACCCTGTGGGGGCCGGACAAGGGCAACAGCCGCCATCTGCACGACATCTTCCCGATGGGCGGTCCGCAGAAGCAGGGCAACCGCGTCGCCGGCATGCGCAAGACCAAGGGCGAGCACTGAGCCGGAGGCCGCGCGCCGACCGCGCCAACCACCTTCGCCGGCCCGCGCCACACCAACCCGGTTGCTGGATGCGGTATGGCGGGGCGCGCAGGATGAGCCACGCAGGGCTGCCTGCATGCTTCATGACTGATCTCCTCAACACCCGCGCCCGTCGCGGTTTCGAACCCGGCCTGGCGCCGGGTTTTTTTTCGGGGGAACATACGGATAGCCCCCCTACAGGAGTACCCGCATGAAAGCCCTGACCGTGACCATCCGCGCCGAGCTGCAAGTGCCTGACGACTGGGAACTGGTGGAGCACCCCTCCGGCATGCTGGTCCTGCGAATCGGCGACCAGTACGTGGATTTCGACATCGCCCCGCTGGCCACCCGCTCCGATGACCCGGAGGCGGAATGGTCGGACGACGACAGCACTCTCGTTGGCAAGATCCTCGATACCGTTGCCGGCATCGAAGTGGAACTGGAAAGCCATGCCCTGCAGTAAGCCTTCTCCACGCCTAACGGGGTGAAGTTCGGGGAAGGGCTCAGAAGCCGCCCGGCAATGCAAGATGGACACCTATCGGTGTCCGTTTTTCCTGGCGCTATGGGTGTGGGTCATGGCGGAGGGCGCGGCGCGTCCCACCCGCCTAGGATCAACGCTTGCCGAATTTCTCCGCCAGTTGCTGGAGCTTGGCCTGGCGCATGGCGGCCTCTTCCTCGGCTTTGCGCCGGGCCGCTTCCGCCTTCTGGCGCTCCTTCACCTGCTTGATGCGGTCGCGCAGGGTTCTCACCGCCACGTCCTGCTGCTCCTTTGTCACCTCCCCCGCCGGCTGGCCGTCCAGGTCCAGGCGCGGCGCCCCTTCCGTCAGAGCTTTCAGGTAGCGGGTGGAAGCCGTGTGGCCGTGCAGGGCTACACGCACCTTGTTCTTGTCCAGGTCCGGCTTGCGTTCCAGCAACTGCTTGTGGATACCGATGGCGAGGGGCTTGCAGTCACGGAAGACGGCAAACTCCGCTTGCAACTGCGCAAGCAGGGCATTGCCACGGACGGTCTTGGAGGCGGTCTGGGTGGTCATGGATGGCAAGCAAAGGCAAAGTGCGGATGATATCCCTGATGAGCAATCAACCTGAGCTCATCCAATCATGCTTCCGACAAGGCTGTAATGAAAAACGGCCTCCGTCTGGGAAGCCGCGTATTTACTGGTGCCGACAGTCTGACTCGAACAGACGACCTATCGCTTACAAGGCGATTGCTCTACCAACTGAGCTATGCCGGCGGATGGCGCGGGCGCCGCTGGGTGCATGCTACTTGACGACGCGCAGACGGGGTTTGCCCTTGGGCGGCTGGGGCGGTGATGGGTTCCCGGCCTCGGACGGGACGGTCTCGTCCTGTGCGTGGGTGGACGGGGTGGTGTCGGTCTCCGCTTCTACGGTTGCGTCGCCGGGGCGCGGCAGGAATTCGAAGCTCATGCCCTCGCCGGTTTCCTTTGCGTAGATGGCGAGTACGTTGCCAACGGGAACCTCGATGACATGCGAGGCACCACCGAAGCGGGCGGAGAAGGTCACCCACTCGTTGTCCATCTGCATGTTGCGCACGGCGCTGGGGCCGACGTTGAGGACGATCTGGCCGTCCTTGACATAGCCCTGCGGGACACGCGTACGGCTGTCCACCTTGACGGTCAGATAGGGGGTCAGGCCGCTGTCGACACACCACTCGTAGAGCGCGCGCAGGAAGTACGGTTGCTGGGAAAGCGCGCTCATCGACGAGCCCTTACTTGCGCATGGCTTTTTCGACGGGGGTCAGGGCCTCGATGAAGGCCGGCCGGGCGAACAGGCGCTCGGCGTATTTCAGCAGCGGGGTGGCCTGCTTGGGCAGCTGGATGCCGTAATGGTTGAGGCGCCAGAGCAGGGGGGCGATGGCGACGTCGAGCATGGAGTATTCGTCGCCCAGCATGTACTTCTGCTTGCCGAAGATGGGGGCGATCTGGGTGAGGTTGTCGCGCACGATGGTGCGGGCCTTCTCGGCGGCTTTGGGGGTGCCGTGCACGATGTCGCCCAGATGGGAGAACAGGTCACTCTCGAAGTTGTGCAGAAACAGGCGCGCGCGGGCGCGCATGACGGGGTCGGCCGGCATCAGTTGGGGATGCGGGAAACGCTCGTCGATGTACTCGTTGATGATGTTGGATTCGTACAGGGTGAGGTCGCGCTCCACCAGGATGGGTACCTGGCCATAGGGGTTCATCGCCGCGATTTCATCCGCCTTGTCCTGCGGATCCATGTCGCGGATGTCGAAATCCATGCCTTTTTCGTAGAGCACGATGCGACAGCGCTGGCTGAAGGGACAGGCGGTGCCCGAATACAGAATCATCATTTTGTGTTCAACCTTCGTGCCTAGTGCACGTCTTTCCAGTATTCCTTCTTGAGATAGAAGGCGACTACGTAGAACAATCCGAGGAACAGCAGGACGGCCACGCCGATATGCATGCGCTGGCTCTTGGCGGGTTCGCCCATCCAGGCCAGGTAATTCACCAGGTCGCCGACCAGGGCGTCGTATTCGGCCAGGGTCATGCTGCCAGGCCGCGCCAGTTCGAGCCGATCCAGCATCTTGTGTTCAACGCCGTCCGCGCTCTTCTCGACGCGGTAGACGGGAACCATCTGGCCTTGCAGATCGTGCAGGACGTGCGGCATGCCGACGTTATCGAATACCTTGTTGTTCCATCCCATGGGCCGGCTATTGTCGCGGTAAAAGCCGCGCAGATAGGTATAGACCCAGTCGGCGCCGCGCGAACGGGTGATCACGGACAGGTCGGGCGGGGCGACGCCAAACCATTCCTTCGCATCTTTCGCGCGCATGGACACCTGCATGGTCTCGCCCGGCTTGTCCGCCGCGAACAGCAGGTTTTCCTTGATCAGCGCTTCGCTGAGGCCGAAGTCCTGCATGCGGTTGTAGCGCATGTAGCCGGCGGCATGGCAGCTCAGGCAGTAGTTGACGAAGACACTGGCGCCGCGCTGCAGGGATTCCTGGTTGTGCGGGTTGACCGGGGCGCGATCCAGCGGGACGCTGGCCCCGGCGGCCCAGACCGCGGTGGGCAGGGCGAGGAGCAGGAATAGCAGCTTTTTCATTTCGTCACCCTTTCCGGAACCGGCTTGACGGAATCGTTCCTGGTGTACCAGGGCATCAGCAGGAAGAAGGCGAAATAGACCACCGAGAGGACGCGGGAGATCCAGGTGTACAGCTCGGTGGCGGGCAGGATGCCGAGGATGCCGAGGCCGATGAAGGCAATCACGAACAGGGTCAGGGCGATCTTGAACTTGGGGCCGCGGTAGCGGATCGACTTCACCGGGGATTTGTCCAGCCAGGGCAGCAGGAAGAAGATCAGCACCGCCACCCCCATCAGCGCCACGCCCGGGAACTGCGAGCCGAGGATGGGCGGCACCGCGCGCAGGATGGCGTAGTAGGGCGTGAAGTACCAGACCGGGGCGATGTGCTCGGGGGTCTTCAGCGGATCGGCGGGGATGAAGTTGTTGTATTCCAGGAAGTAGCCGCCCATCTCCGGGGCGAAGAAGACAATGGCGGCGAACACCATGAGGAAGACCACCACGCCGAGGATGTCCTTCACCGTGTAGTAGGGGTGGAAGGGGATGCCGTCCAGCGGCTTGCCGTGCTCGTCCTTGAGCTTCTTGATCTCGACGCCGTCCGGGTTGTTGGAACCGACCTCGTGCAGGGCCACCAGGTGGGCCACCACCAGGCCCAGCAGCACCAGGGGCAGGGCGATGACGTGCAGGGCGAAGAAACGGTTGAGGGTGGCGTCGCCGACCACGTAGTCGCCGCGGATCCAGATGGACAGGTCCTCGCCGATGACGGGCACGGCGGCGAACAGGTTGATGATCACCTGCGCGCCCCAGTAGGACATCTGGCCCCAGGGCAGCAGGTAGCCCATGAAGGCCTCGGCCATCAGCACCAGATAGATGATCACGCCGAAGATCCAGATCAGCTCGCGCGGCTGCCGGTAGGAACCGTAGATGAGGCCGCGGAACATGTGCAGATAGACCACCACGAAGAACATGGAGGCGCCGGTGGAGTGGATGTAGCGCACCAGCCAGCCGTAGTCGACGTCGCGCATGATGTACTCGACGGAGGCAAAGGCCAGGGCCGCGTCCGGCTTGTAGTGCATGGTCAGGAAGATGCCGGAGACGATCTGGATGACCAGCACCAGCAGGGCCAGGGAACCGAAGAAGTACCAGAAGTTGAAGTTCTTCGGCGCGAAGTATTCGGACAGGTGCGCCTTGTAGGAGGCGGTGAGCGGGAAGCGCTCATCGACCCAGTTGAGTAGTTTTTCCATGTGTGTCGTCCCCTCTTCGAAATCAGGCCGCGCCCTGGTCCTCACCGATCAGCACCTTGCTCTCGGACAGGTACTTGTGCGGCGGGATGACCAGATTGGTGGGGGCGGGCGAACCGTTGAAAACCCGTCCGGCCAGGTCGAAGCGGGAGCCGTGGCAGGGGCAGAACCAGCCTCCTGCCCAGTCCGCGCCGAGGTCGGCGGCGCCGATTTCCTTGCGGAAGGTGGGCGAGCAGCCCAGGTGGGTGCAGATGCCCACCACGATGAGGTATTCGGGTTTGATCGAACGCGTCGGATTCTTGCAGTACTCGGGCTGCTGGCCGCTGCTGTCGGAGGCCGCATCCGTCAGCTTGTCGTCATGCTTGCCCAGCAGTTCGAGCATTTCCGGGGTGCGCTGCACCACCCAGACCGGCTGGCCGCGCCATTCCACGGCCAGCAGCATACCGGGCTCCACCTTCGACAGGTCCACTTCCACCGGGGCGCCGGCCGCCTTGGCGCGGGCGCTGGGGTTCATGCTCAGCACGAAGGGGACCGTCGCGCCCAGGGCGGCGACGCCGCCCACCGCCGAACTCATGGTCACCAGAAAGCGGCGTTTGGAAACATCCACGCTTGTTTCGCTCATAACGTCTATCCTGCCTGAGGGATGAATATTCTGGGCCGCGGCCAGCTTGGCGGTGTCCCGCCGTCCGGCCCGATCCCGGGCAATTTACAAAAACCGGCATTTTACAGACAAACGACAGGGAACTTAAAGCCTGGATTTCAGTATGGGATTGGCCTCTCCCGCCTGCGCTAGAATTATTCACTTTTTTTGCTCCGCACAAACATGCACAAGGCTTGGCTGATCTTCGCCCAGTGCGTAGCTGCCCTGGTGGTGGTGGCCGCCGCGCTGCTGGCCCTGAACCGCTTCATCCCAGGTCTGCTTCCCTTCGACGGCGCCGCCGTGACCATCCGCGAGGTGGTCGGCGCGCATCCCGGCGTTGCCCCGCCGTCCAGTCTCGCCGAGGCCGCCGCCCGCTCGCGCCCCTCGGTGGTGAACATCTTCACCAGCAAGCAGGTGCGGGTGCAGCGCAGCCCGTTCATGGACGACCCGGTGTTCCGCCGCTTCTTCGGCGACCAGATGCCGCAGCAGAACCGCGCCCAGCGGGTGTCGAACCTGGGCTCCGGGGTCATCGTCAGCGAGGATGGATTCATCCTCACCAACCACCACGTCATCGAGGCGGCGGATGAAATCCAGGTGGCCCTGCCCGACGGCAAGACCGTCGCCGCGGAGATCGTCGGAACCGATCCGGAGACCGACCTGGCGGTGTTGAAGGTCCAGCGCAAGGGCCTGCCGGCGATTCTGTTCGCGCCGCCCGACGGCCTGCGCGTCGGCGACCTGGTGCTGGCCATCGGCAATCCCTTCGGCGTCGGCCAGACAGTCACCATGGGCATCATCTCCGCCCTGGGCCGCAGCCATCTGGGCATCAACACCTTCGAGAGCTACATCCAGACCGACGCCGCCATCAATCCGGGCAATTCGGGCGGCGCCCTGGTGGACAGCGCCGGCAACCTGATCGGCATCAACACGGCGATCTTCTCCCGTTCCGGCGGCAACCTCGGCATCGGCTTCGCCATCCCCGTGTCCATCGTCCGCCAGGTCATGGAGCAGATCATCCAGCATGGCGCGGTGACGCGCGGCTGGGTGGGCATCGAGGTGCAGGAGATCACGCCGGAGATCGCCGAGTCGTTCAACCTGAAGTCCACCGAGGGCGCCCTCATTGCCGGCGTGCTGCGCGGCGGACCCGCCGACCGCGCAGGCATCCATCCCGGCGACGTGCTGGTGGGGGTGGGCGACAAGCCGGTGACCGATTCCTCTTCCCTGCTCAACCTGATCGCCGCCCTGCCTCCGGGCAAGGTGGCCCAGCTCAGGCTGATCCGCGAGCAGGCCGAGATGCGGGTGGGGGTGACCGTGGAAAAACGCCCGGTGATGCGCAAGAGCGCCGGCGAATAATTTTTTCGTCCAGCGCTTGGCCAGTGGCCGTAGCCGTCCGTGATGGAGCCCGCGCCACATCAGCGTGGACTGCCGCGCTCAAGATTCCAGGGCGCGGACCGTTATCGGCGCATTACCCGGAGTCTAGCCATGAGAATTGTGATCGTCGACGACAATGCCGTGAACCTGAAGCTCATGGAGAGCTTGGTCAAGCGCGCCGGCGATTTTTCCCCCCACCTGTTCCAGGATTCTGCGGAGGGATTGGCGTGGACCATGGACAACATGCCGGATCTGCTTATCGTCGACTACATGATGCCTCCTCCGGATGGGCTGGAATGCATCCGCCGCTTCCGAACGGTGCCCGCCCACGCCGACATTCCGGTGTTGATGATCACTGCCGACCACGAGAAATCCACGCGCTACGCGGCGTTGGAGGCAGGCGCGAACGATTTTCTGACGAAGCCGATCGACAGCGCGGAATTCCGCGCCCGCCTGCGTAACATGCTGGCCTTGCGGCGAAACCAGAAGGCCCTGGAGGACCGCGCCGCCTGGCTTGCGGAAAAGGTCGCGGAAGCCACCAGCGAGATTCTCAACCGCGAGCAGGAGATGATCACTCGACTGTCCCGGGCCGCGGAATTCCGCGATCCGGAAACCGGCGCGCACATCCAGCGCATGGCCAATTATTCTGGCCTGATCGCCGAGCGACTCGGTCTGTCGGGCGACGAACAGGATCTCATCCTGCGCGCGGCGCCCATGCACGACGTCGGCAAGATCGGTATTCCCGATCACATCCTGCTGAAGCCAGGCCGGCTTGACGACGCAGAAATGGCGATTATGAAAACCCATGCCGAGCGGGGATACGAAATCCTGCGCGACAGCAATTCGCGCTTGCTCGATCTGGCCGCCCTCATCGCCTGGACCCACCACGAGAAGTACGACGGCGGAGGTTATCCCCGCGGCCTGCGGGGCGAGGATATTCCCCTGCCTGGGCGCATCGTGGCGGTGGCCGACGTGTTCGATGCCCTGACCTCGGCAAGGCCCTACAAACCGGCCTGGGAGATCCAGCGCACGCTGCAATGGCTGCGCGAGGGCTCCGGGCATCATTTCGATCCGGCTTGCGTCGAGGCATTCCTGGCGCGTTTCGACGATGTCATGGACATCAAGAATCGCTATCGGGACGACACGCCCGCCGGCATCGTCTACTGAGCCGCCCCCCATGCTCCGCCGCCTGCCGGTGTGCGTCGCCTGGGCGCTGCTGTTGGTGGCCGAGTCCTGGGCGAACCCGACCTTCAGCTTCGCCATCGATCCACGCTATGTGCCGGCGGAGACCGCCATGCGCTGGTCCGGCTTGCTGCGCCGCCTGGAAGCCGACACCGGCCTGCGCTTCCAACTCAGGGTGCGTGACAAGGCGGAAGTGTTCGAGGATGAATTGCGCCGCGGCGTGCCGGATTTCGCTTTCCTGGATCCTTATCACATGGTGAGCGCCAAGGCGATGCATGCTTACACGCCGCTGGTGCGGGGCGGCAGGCCCCTGATCGGCGTCCTGGTGGTGGAGGCCGGTGGTCCGATCCAAACACCGAGTGATCTGGCCGGCTCCAGACTGGCTTTTCCATCGCCCAACGCCTTCGCCGCTTCCCTGTACCCCAGGGCCATGCTGGCGGAGCGGGAAGGCATCCGTTTCAAGCCGGTGTACGTGGGTAGCCATGGCAATGTGTATCGCCGCGTCCTGCGTAGGGATGAACCCGCGGGCGCGGGCGATGCGGCAACGCTGGAAAGGGAACCCGCGTCTCTGCGCGCGCGCCTGCGCGTGCTCCTGCGCATGCCCGGGGTAGCCTCCCATCCCGTCGCCGCGCATCCGCGCGTGTCGCGCGAGGCCAGGGAGAGCGTGCGGCGAGCTCTGCTCGCCATGAGTGCCGATGTTGCGGGCAGGAAACTGCTGGAAGAAGTGGAACTCGATGGCCCGGTGAGCGCCGACTACGCGCGGGATTACCAGCCCCTGGAACGCCTCGGGCTAAGTCGCCACATGGTGGTGGGGAGCGCCGTGCCATGACTCGGCTGCGCAGCCTGTTCCGTCATCTGCTGCCCAGGCGCTTTACCGTGCAACTGGGCCTGCTCATGGCCACGCTGCTGACCCTGGGCATACTGTCACAGTCCGCTCTTTCCACCCTGGAGCGCGCGCGCGGTGAACAAAGCGCACTGGCCGCGCGCATGGACAACCTGCTCGGCACCCTTGCTTTTTCCGGGGCCGACTCAATGCTGCTGCACGACTACGCCGGCCTTGAAAACCTGCTCCTGTTGGCGGCGCGCGCCCACGCCGAAATCCTGGCTTTGCAGGTCTTCGACCGCAATGGTCAATTGGTCAGCCAGGTGTTGCGCGGCCCGGACGGGAAGCCGGCCGCCGAATTCGATCAGTTCGAGGCGACCCCACCCTTGGCGGCGGGCTTCTCACACCGATGGCTGAGCGAGCAAGGCGAGGTGCTTGCCGACCAGACCGCCGCGTGGCGGGCGCCCCGGCTCGAGGTATGGCATGCCATGGGCGAGTTCGGCTATCCGGGCTATCTGCGTGCGGAAGTCGCCAACAACGGCTTGCGCGAGCGTCTGGCCGACATCATCGGTAACGGGCTCGTGGCCGCCGGTTTGCTCAGCGTCCTGGGCGTGGCCGCCCTGATGTTGTACATGCGCCGCGGCGTGCTCGCCCTGCGCGCGTCCTCGCGCTTCGCCGCCAATCTCACGCATAGCCCGGGCGACCGCCTGCCGCCTTTCGTCGGACCCGGAGAGATCGAGGATCTGGTCGAATCGCTGAATGAGGCATCGCTTTGGTTGTATACCCGCGATATGTCGGCGGCTTCCGCTCAGCGACGCATGGAGGCCGTGTTCGGAAGCATCGCCGATGCCATCCTCACGCTCAACACCGACGGCATGATCGAGAGCGCCAACACCGCCGCATGCCGATTGTTCGCCTACCCCGAGCACGAACTGGTCGGCATGCCGGCGACGGTCCTCTTTCCGGACTGGCATGCCGACCCCTTGGTCCCTGACGGAGCTACGGTGGAGACACGCGGCGTGGCCATGTCCGGCGCCGGTTTCCCCTGCGATGTCACCAGTTCCTCCTTCTCCTTGCAAGGGGCCTTCCACCGATTGCTGGTGGCGCGCGACATCTCGCGGCGCAAGGTCGAGGAGGAGGCGCTGCGGCGAGCTAAGGATGCGGCGGAAAAAGCCAATCGTATGAAGAGCGAATTCCTGGCCAACATGAGCCATGAAATCCGCACACCGATGAACGGCATTCTCGGCATGACCGATCTGGTTCTCGACACCGAGCTCAGCCTGGAGCAGCGCGAATACCTGGAACTCGCGCGAGCTTCGGGCGCCCAGTTGCTCACCCTCATAAATCGCATCCTCGACTACTCGAAGATCGAGGCCGGCCAGTTGGAGATCAGCCCCGAGGATTTCTCCCTTTCGACTTTCCTCGATCAGGTCGCGCGGGGCATGCATTCCTTGCTCGCGGACAAGGCGCTTGCCTTTTCGGTGCACGCGAGCGTGGATCTGCCCGAACTGGCACGGGCGGATTCCGCGCGGCTGCGGCAAGTGCTGGACAGCCTACTGGACAACGCGGTGAAGTTCACCGAGAGCGGCGAGGTGACGCTGTCTGTGGAGAAATCCGCGAGCACTCCGCCCATGCTTCACTTTTGCGTCGCCGACACCGGTATAGGCATCGATGTCGAAAATCTGTCCGCTTTGTTCGATGCGTTCACCCAGGTCGATGGTTCCGTCACCCGGAAATATGGCGGCACGGGCCTGGGTTTGGCCATCTCAAGCAAACTGGTTCGCCTGATGGGGGGAGAGATATGGGCTGAAAGCGCGCCGGGCGCCGGCGCGCGGTTTCACTTCACCCTTCCCTTCGAGACGGTGACCCTGGGTGGTGGGCCGAATGACGATGTCGGGCCATCGGCCGAGCCGGAGTGCGCAGTCCGTGGCGAGGATGCCTCGACGAATTCGAACCTGGAAAGACGTTCATGAACGAAGAGGCCGGTTACCGCATCCTGGTGGTGGAAGACCACCCGGTGAATCAGCTCATCACCGCCCAATTGCTGCAGAAGCGCGGCCACTCCGTGTCCCTGGCCGACAACGGGCGACTGGGTCTGGAATCCTGGAGACGTTCCGAGCATGACCTGATCCTGATGGACATCATGATGCCGGAGATGGACGGGCTGGAAGCCACCCTGCGCATCCGCGCCGAAGAAGCGGCGCGCGGCGAAGCGCGCATCCCCATCGTCGCGCTCACCGCCAATGCCCTGCCGGAGGACAAGGAACGCTGTCTCGCCGCCGGCATGGACGGCTACATCGCCAAGCCTTTCAAACCCGAACGCCTGTTTGGCGAAATCGAACGCGTCATGGGGAAGCAAACCGGCGGCGGGCCATCCGCGCCCGCCACGCCCGTGACCGGCGTAAAGCCGGACGCGCAGGTGTTCGACCGCGTCGACGCCCTGGCCCGCATCGGCGGCGACGAGGAATTGCTGGATACGCTGATCGGCATGTTCGTCGACGACGCGCCGCGTTACCTGTCCGAGCTCGACGCGGCCCTGGACTCCGCCGACTGGCCGCGCCTGGCGCGCGGCGCGCATGACCTCAAGGGTGTGCTGGCCACCTTCTCCGCGTGGCGTGCATTGGATGTGGCCAAGGCACTGGAGCAGGCCGGCAAGGCGGGCCGGGGCGCCGCCGCCGCGGAGTTGTTATCGCCCTTGCGGCGAGAGCTGGATAAGTTCCTGTCTGAGGTGGCGCGCTGAGGTTTACGCGTAGGTTTTCATCGCCCGCCGCCGCCCCGGTTTCTTTTTCATGATGACCACGCCCTTGACCACGCCCTCCAGGCCATCGATGGGAATGTTGGGATAGAGGGGGTTGAGCGGCTTCAGCATCCAGCCCTCCGCGTGTTTCGCCAGTTGGCGGAAGACATGGCGCTCGTCCTCCTGTTCCACATGCTCCAGATAGGCGATGACGAAGGAGCCGTCGCGCGCGACTCCCTCCGGCTCGACGACGATGATCTCGCCCTCCTCGAACTCGGGCAGCATGGAATCGCCCAGCACCATGAGGGCGTAGGGCTCGCCGCTGGCGCAGGCGGAGGTGGCCAGGTCCTCTTCCGACGGCGCCTCGACGGCGGGTTTGACGGGGATGGGGAAAGGCTTTTGCATCATTTTCCTCGCATGAACATGCGGTCCAGGTCGGCCAGGCCGAGCTGAAACCAGGTCGGCCGGCCGTGGTTGCATTGGTCCGCCCGCTCGGTGGCCTCCATGTCGCGCAGCAGGGCGTTCATCTCCGGCAGGGTCAGGCGCCGGTGGGCGCGCACCGCGCCGTGACAGGCCATGGAGGCCAGCAGTTCGTTGCGGCGGGCGGTCATGGCGCCGGTGATACCCGACTCGCGGATGTCTTTCAACACTTCACGCGCCAGGGTTTCCACCTCGGCATCCGTGAGCAGGGCGGGCAGGGCACGCACCGCCAGGTGGGTGGGGGATACGGCGGAGAGTTCGAAGCCCATGTCCGCGAGCCCTTCCCGGGCTTCCTCGGCAGTGGCCATTTCCAGGGACGAGGCCTGGAACACCACCGGGATCAGCAGCGGCTGGCTGGCCACCTGGCGGCTGTCCAGGGCGTTCTTCAGGCGCTCGTAGAGGATGCGCTCATGGGCGGCGTGCATGTCCACCACGACCAGGCCCCTGGCGTTCTCGGCCAGGATGTAGAGGCCGGAGAGCTGGGCGAGGGCGTAGCCGAGGGGGGGGGATTCGGCCGACCGCTCGGGTGTGTCGGGCGCAGTCGAAATCCCCCCCGGCCCCCCTTTGAAAAAGGGGGGAGAACCCGCGTCGGGCCGGGACATCGCTTCGGCGACCATGCCGTAGTAGCTCGCCGGCTCGCTGGCCAAGGCCATCGACTGCTGGCGCCAGGGGGATGGGGTCTGACCGCCCTCAACCCGTTCCCCCCTTTGTAAAGGGGGGGCTGGGGGGGATTCGTCGCTGCCCCCGTGCCCGACCTCGCCCGACTTCCCCCCCAACCCCCTTTCCAGTACATGGAACACGAACTGATGCACGCCCCGCCCATCGCGGAAGCGCACCTCGGTCTTGGCCGGATGCACGTTCACGTCCACCCCCTCCGGCGGCAGTTCCAGGAACAGGACGAAGGCCGGATGGCGTTCGTGGTGCAGCACGTCCCGGTAGGCTTCGCGGATGGCGTGGGCCAGCAATTTATCGCGGACAAAGCGGCCGTTGACGAACAGGTACTGGGCGTCGCGGCCGGCGCGGGAATAGGCGGGCAGGCCGGCAAGTCCATACAGGCGCAGGGGACCGGCGGCTTCGTCCAGGGTGCGGGCGGCCTCGGCGAAGTCCTCGCCCAGCACCTCCAGGGCGCGGGCCTGCCAGTCGGACACCGGCAAGTGTCGCGCCACGCGGCCGTTGTGGGAGAGGGTGAAGGCACATTCCGGGTGGGCCAGGGCCAGGCGGCGCAGGGTGTCGTCGCAATGGCCGTATTCGGTGGCGGCGGTCTTGAGGAACTTGCGCCGGGCCGGGGTGTTGAAGAACAGATCGCGGGCTTCCACCACCGTGCCCCGACCCAGGGCGGCGGGCTCGGGTTTGCCCAGGCGGCCGTCGAGGGCGCCGATCTTCCAGGCATGGGGCTGCTCCGGTGCGCGGCTGGTCACGACCACCCGCGCCACCGAAGCGATGCTGGCCAGGGCCTCGCCGCGGAAGCCCAGGCTGGCCACCCGCTCCAGGTCTTCCAGGCTGGCGATCTTGCTGGTGGCGTGCCGGGTCAGGGCCAGCGGCAGGTCGTCGGGGAGGATGCCGGCGCCGTCGTCGACCACCCGGATCAGCTTGATGCCGCCTTCCTCCAGGTCCACCCGGATGTCGCGGGCGCCCGCGTCCAGGCTGTTTTCGATGAGTTCCTTGAGGGCCGAGGCGGGCCGCTCCACCACCTCGCCGGCGGCGATCTGGGAGACGAGCAGGTCGGGGAGGAGACGGATGGCGGGCATGGCCGGTATTTTACCCGGCCCGGCAGCAGCCACCTCGGCTCAGGTCGGGGCCGGCAGCAGGCGCTGGCGCGCGGCCTGGGCGACCCACCCCAGTGCCAGGGGCATGCGCCGGGCGAGTTCGTCCCAGTCCACCGCGTCGAGCAGATTCTTCAGGGTCAGGCCCAGATCCGTGTCGCCCTCGATGAGCAGACGGCGGTTGAAGAACAGGGTGTCCGGGTCTTCCAGGCGCAGGGAGAGGCGGGCGAAGTCCTCCGCCGTGGCGGTGAAGGTGACGTCGACCGGGCCGGTCTTTTCCGGTCTCAGCCCGCTTTCATGCACGGACAGGTACATGGACAGGCCGACGTCCTTCACGTGCACGCGGAAGCGCTTGCCGTGGGCCGCGCTCCAGTCCAGTTCCCCCAGGGTGGGCCAGGCCGCGCGGTTGCAGGCGGCGGCGAAGGCGACGGAGGGCGGCCAGGCCGGCAGGCGGGCGATGACGCGGGCGAAGACTTGGGGAAAGGCGGGCAGTTTCATGGGGCGATTCCCTCCAGATGGCGTTCGGGTTGCCAGGCCATGCCGGCCTGGCCCAGCCAGTAGCCGTCGCAGGGCTGGGCGGGCAGGAAGGGGGCGAGCTTGGCGGGGGTTTCGGCGGCGGTGAGGCTGCCATCCAGCAGGGCGCGGAACAGGGCGACGATCTTTTCCGTGTGGCGGGACTGGGGCGAGATGCGCAGCACGTCCACGTTCGCCGCATTCAATTCGCCAAGCCGGTGGGCCAGGCTCATGACCTTGGCCGACTGGGTCTGTATGCCGTTGATGCAGAGGAAATCCTCGCCTTCCCGCGAAGCCAGGACCAGGCCGTCGGGATGGTCGATGCAGCGGAACTGGCAGTCGTCCTTCTGCAGGTTGTAGTGGCGGGCGGTGAAGCAGCGCGCCGAGAACGCCAAGGGCAAGCGGCCGTAGGCGAACAATTCGGTCTGCATGCCTTCTGGAATCGGCATGGCGGCGAGCATGTCGCGCGGCATTTCCACCGGCGGCACCCAGCGCACCGCCCCCAGTTCCGCCAGCAGGGCCAGGGTGTCCGGGTTGTAGGCGTTCAGCGTGGGCCCGGCGACGAAGGGAAGTTTGGCTTCGGCCAGCAGGCGCACCGCACCCCATTCGTTGGCTTCCACCAACACGCCGCTCCCTCCCCCTCGAGGGGAGAGGGCCTGGGATGGGGTGGAAACCCAGGCCACCATCTTGCGCAGGGCCTTCAGGTCGGATTCGGATTCGATCAGGGTCTGGCTGGCCAGCACCGCCTGCTTGCCGGCGGCGGTGAATCGCCCCGCCAGTTCGATCCAGTCCGGCAGCCGCAGCAGATGCCGCCGCGAGCAGACGGTCTCGCCCAGGTAGACGATGTCCACCGGCCAGGCCAGGGCGGCCTCGTAGAAGGCCAGGGTGTCTTCCCGTGACCAGTAGTAGAGGAGGGGGCCTAGGGCGAGTTGCATGGGGTGAAGGGTGAAGGGTGAAGGGTGAAGGGTGAAGGGTGAAGGGTGAAGGGTGAAGGGTGAAGGGTGAAGGGTGAAGGGTGAAGGGTGAAGGGTGAAGGGTGAAGGGGCGGGGCTTTACCCTTGCCCCTTGAGCGCCGAAGGCGCGGACCCTTCCCCCTTCACCCAAAAATCACTTCCACGGCCGGTAATACGCCCCCAAGGTGTTCATGCTGCCTTCCGACACCTTGGCCAGTTCCGCCATCCAGGCGGGTAGGGCCTTGAACTGTTCGGGTGCGCGTTTCACGGAATCGATGGCGGCGCGCCAGACCCGGGTGACCTGGGCGACGTAGGCGGGGCTGCGCTGGCGGCCTTCGATCTTGACGGCGGCAATGCCCATGCGCGCCATCTCCGGCAGCATTTCCAGGCTGTTCAGGCTGGTGGGTTCCTCCAGGGCGTAGTAAGTCTCGCCCTGGACTTCGAAGCGGCCCTTGCACAGGGTCGGGTAGCCGGCCTTCTCGTGGTCGGCATAGCGGTCGATGAGCACGCCGTTGAGCCGCGTTTCCATGCCCTTGGCGGTCTGTTCCCAGCGCACCGCGTGACCGGGGGAGCAGGCGCCGAAGGTGTTGGGCGAGTCGCCGCAGGCGTAGGAGGACAGCAGACAGCGGCCCTCCACCATGACGCAGAGGCCGCCGAAGCCGAACAGTTCGATCTCCACGTCGGTGTTGTCGACCACGTTCTCCACCTGGGCCAGGGACAGCACCCGCGGCAGCACGGCGCGCTGGATACCGAAGCGCTCGCGGTAGAAGTTGACCGCCTCGTAGCTAGTGGCCGAGCCCTGCACCGAGAGATGCAGGCGCAGATCCGGATGGGTCTTCAGCGCGTAGCCCATGAGGCCGGGGTCGGCCAGGATGATGGCGTTCACGCCCAGCTCGGCGGCGGTGTCCACCGCCTTGTGCCAGCGCGGCAGGGTGGCGGGCTGGGGGTAGGTGTTGAGGGCCATGAGCACCTTGCGGCCGCGGCCTTGCGCGTAGCGGATGCCTTCCTTCAGCGACTTCTCGTCGAAGTTGAGGCCGGCGAAGTTGCGTGCGTTGGTGTTGTCCTTGAGGCCCAGGTAGACGCCGTCGGCGCCGTGGTCGACGGCGGCCTTGAGGGCCGGCAGACTGCCGGCGGGGCAGATCAGTTCGAGCAGGGGCATGGTGTGGGGAACCGGTGTTCCCCCCTTTCATGAAGGGGGGTTAGGGGGGATTTACAAGTAGTGGTGCGGGCAGTCCGGGTTAAATCCCCCCCAGCCCCCCTTTTGCAAAGGGGGGAGTTGGGGAGTGGGAGGATTGGCTTGGTCATGCTTGTATCGGGGCTGCGATTTCAGAGGTTTCGGCGTTAACCACACCTTCTTGTCCCGAATTATGCCCAATAAAAGCCTGGCCCTGGCGGCTGTCGCGCCGCTCCAGCTCGGCGACGATGGCGTTCACCACGGGCCATTTGCCGGCGCACCAGGCGGGAGCCAGCAACAGATGGGCGGGCGCCGTGCCGGTGACGCGGTGATAGACGATGTCCCAGGGCGTGCGCTCGATCAGGTCGGCGGCAATGTCCACGTAGGCTTCCTGGCTGAGGGGCGCGTATTCAGCCCGGCGCCACTCGTTGGCGAGCTGGGTGCCTTTCACCACGTGCAGCGGATGCAGCTTGAGGCCATCGGTGCCGATGTCCAGCACGATGTCCAGGGTCTCGCGGGCATGCCAGGCCTCCTCGCCGGGCATGCCGACGATCAGGTGGGTACAGACCGGGATGTCCAGGCGCCGGGCGGCGAGGCAAGTGTTCACGTATTCCTTCAGGCCGTGGCCCCGGTTGACGCGGGCGAGACTGTCGTCGAAGGCGGACTGTAGCCCCAGTTCCAGCCACACCTCCATACCCCGGTCGTGGTACTCCGCGAGCAGGTCCAGCACCGCCGGCGGCACGCAGTCCGGGCGGGTGCCCACCGACAGGCCGATCATGCCCTCCACCGCCAGGGCCTGGTCGTAGAGGGCGCGCAGTTGGGCGACGTCGGCGTAGGTGTTGGTATAGGCCTGGAAGTAGGCCAGGTACTTGCGTGCCCGCGTGCGCCGGTCGATGCCGCGCCGGCCGGACTCGAGTTGGTCGGACAGGGGCGCGGGCTGCCGGCCGTTGGGGCTGAAGGATGCGTTGTTGCAGAAGGTGCAGCCGCCGATGCCCTTGGCGCCGTCCCGGTTGGGGCAGGTGAAGCCCGCGTCGAGGGCGATCTTGTGCACCCGTTCGCGGTGCTTCTTGAGCAGGTATTGGCCGAAGGTATGGACCCGGTCGGAAAGCATGTTCAGTTGGAATCCCGGTAAAGCCAGATCGCGAACACGATGCCGAACCACACCAGTGCGGTCAAGGCCGGCATGCCCGCGCACTTGTAGCCGAACAGGGGCAACAGGGCGGCGGTGAGGAAAAGCAGCGCGCGGGGCCCGTTCCAGCGGGTGATCCTGGCCCGGTCCGCCGCGTGGCGGGCGGCGCCGCGGCCGGCTTCCACCCAGACCGGCGCGAGTTGGCCGGCGGCCCCCGTCACCAGGGGCATAAGGAAGCCGGGCAGGAACAGGGTCAGCGGCCCCAGGCTGTCCGGCCCCAACAGCGTGCCGGCCAGGGCACAGAGGAAGCCGATGGCGGCCGCAGCCAGCACCGGCTCGGCGCCGTGCCAGGCGAAGATGTTGCTCCGGTGCAGGCGCCACCAGGCGAGGAGCATGCGCGCCATCACCCAGGTCCAGAGCAGTCCGCCCAGCCAGGCCAGCGGCGGCATCAACGCCTGTCCCGTCGCCAGCAGCAGACTGCCCGACAGCGCCCACTTCAGGTCGGTGCGCAGCCGCCCGGCTACTTCGGGATCGGCCTGGTTCGCGGCAGTGGGCATCAGTACCTGCAGGGTGCCCACAGCGGTGATAGCGACGAAGCCATACAGATTGATGTGCACGTGGAAGGCGCGCAGGCCGGCGTGCCAATCGGGAAACAGCGGGATCAGCATGGCGGCGGCGAGGCCCAGGCCCAGGCAGGCCATGGCGGCCAGATACCAGGCCAGGCCCGCATGGGGCTTGCCCAGCGCCTTGCGTCCCATGGCGCGCATCCATGCCAGCATGGCGACGGCGCCGGCCAGGGCGAGGCCGGCGGGCAGCGCGATCCAGGCGAAATCCAGCAGGCCGTGGAACACGGCCAGGCTCAGCAGGCCGGAAGCGAGCATCAGATACGGCAGGCGGCCGGTCCACGGGCCGGCGCCGCGCCCGCGCGCGAGCACCGGCACGAAATGCTGCATGGCGGCGGTGATCAGGCTCATCACCCCCACGGCCAACACCAGATGCGCCCAGAAGGCGGGCGCCGCGCCGATCGCCTTGGGCAATGCCTGGCCCGCCAGGAAGGCGAGCAGGGTGGCGACGATGAGGGCGATCAGCATGGGCGCGGCCGACCGCGGCGCGGACTGCGTCTACTTCACCACGAAGTCGATCATCACGCCTTGCGGGCCCTGGTCGAGGTAGTTGATCTCGACGCGGTCGCCGTAGCGGGCCTGCATCTGCTGCAGCAGGGGGATCGGGTTGTGGTCGTTGACGAAGCGCATGCGCTCACCGGCCTGCAGGCTGTCCAGGGCGCCGAAGATGGCGGCGTGGCGGAAGCGCTTGGCGATGCCGCGGGCGTCGAATTCGTAGATGCCGTCGGGGCGGTTGTGGTTGTGCACGGGAATGGTGAATGAGGTTTGCATGGCGTGAGTATTCGTGAAGAGGAGCCGCGATGCTGAGCCGGAATGACTCATGCGGCCTTGATGGAAGTCAGGGCATGGCCATGCGGTGCGTAGGGTTGGACACGGACTTCTGCCCTCCCGGGTCAGGTTTTGAAGCGGGACACGGAATCCCGGAGCGCATGGGCGAGGACGTCGAGTTCACGCGAGGTGGCACTGTTGGATTCCGCGGCGAGAGTATTGCGCTCCGTCTTTTGCGCGATGGACTCGATGTTGCTCGCCACCTGGCGGATGGTGGAGTCGTTTTCCCGCAGCGCGTCGGAGATCGCCATGACGCGCGCGGACGCTTCCTGTGAACCGGCATCGATGCGGCCCAGGGCGGATTCGCTCTCGCCCACCAGACGCAGGCTGGTATCGGCCTGGCTGTTGGCGCGCCGCATGGCGTCTACGCTGTCCTCGACCCCGGACTGGATGGTGGCGATCAGGCCGGAGATTTCGCCGGTCGACCTGGCGGTGCGTTCGGCCAGTTTGCGCACCTCGTCGGCCACCACCGCGAAGCCGCGTCCGGACTCGCCGGCGCGGGCCGCCTCGATGGCCGCGTTGAGGGCGAGAAGATTGGTCTGCTCGGCGATTTCCTGGATCACCTGGACGATGCCGCCGATGCGTTGCGAAGAGGCGCTTAGTTCGGTGACGCGATCCGAGGAGGCGCGGATCAGGGTGGCGATTTCGCGCACGTTGTCCACGGTGTCGCTCATCACCCGCATGGCGGTGATCGTATCGGCGCGCGCGGTTTCCACGATGCGCGTGGCATCCTCGGCGTGCGCCGTCGTCTCGCTCAGGCTCACCGAAGCCTGCTCGAAGGCCGCCGCCACCGAAGCGGTGTCGTCCGACTGGGCCATGGAACTGGCGCGGATATCCTGGCTGGAACGCGCCAGATCGTCGGCCACCATACTGATGCGTTCGCTGGAAGCCTGCATGTCGGCGATGATGCGGCGGAAGGTGGACATCAGTTGATTGAAGGCGTGGCCCGCGCGTACCACCTCCAGGGGACCGCTTTCGGGCACGTCGCGGGTGAAATCGTTCTCGCGGGTGGCGAATTCTGCCACCTCCACCTCGGCGCGCAGGGGTCTGGCGACGCTTGCGCTCACCCAGACGGACACGGCGATGACGATGACGGTGGCGACCAGGGTCAGGGCCACATAGAGGATCAGGCCGCCCCGGCTCGCCGCGAAGATGCTGGCGGTGGCATTGGCGATACCGGTGGCGACGAGGTTTTCCGTGGCGTGCAGGGCGTCGATTTTGCGGGTGACCTCGGTGAACCAGGTACCCGGGTCGATCCCGAAACCACCTGTCGCCGAGTTCTCGACGAGCGCACCGCGCATGCGTTCGACCTCCCCCGCCGCCGCGCCGGACAGGGCTTCGCGCAGGGAGGCGAGTTCCCCCTCGCCCGCCGTGCCGCGATACAGATCCAGATAAGCCTCCTGACGGTGATGGCGCTCCAGAATCTGGCGGAAACGAGCCGGTTCCAGCTTGTCCGCGGTGAAGGCGGCGGTGGTCATGGCGCGTTCCTGGCCGGCCTGCTCCTTGGCGCGCACCAGGGCAAGGTAGGCCACGGCCTGACGCACCACGCCGGCATCGCGGCTGAAGTGTCCGCTGCGCCCCAGGATATCCACCAGGCCGGAAATGGCTCCGGTATAGGCGGCGATGGCCTCGGGCGCGGCGATGTTGTGCTGATCGGCGCGGGTTCGAACCCCGGCGAGTCCATCCAGCTTGCCGCGCGCGTCCTCGAACGCGGCGCGCAGTTCAGTCAGATTGGCGGCCGCCGCCTGTTCACGCAGAAAGGCATCCAGCTTGACGTCACTGTCCGCGCGTACCTTGGGCAGGGTGTCGGCGAAGCGGGCGCCGCGCGATTGCAAGAAGCCGGCGGTGGTGCCGCGTTCGATCTGCAGGGTGTGGATCAGCGCGCCGGCGGCCACGGCGACCTGGAGCGCGTCGCGCGTCTGCGCGGCACCGCGATACTCGACGTAGGCATCACGGATCAGGCCGGAGGCGGTGATCGCCAGGGCGAGCAGCGGAACGAATGCGAACAGGGCTAGACGCTGGCCGATGCTGGTGGTCTTCATCTTGTCTCCTCGTAGTTGGTATGGTGGCATGGTTGCACGCTTTCAAGCATGGGGAAAGGTGCTCGTGTCGGGTCATGCGGCCGAGCTCTCCGTTCTCGACGCGGGCATGTTTGCCGAACTGGCGCTACATTGAAGACAAGTAAGCAACCCCACGCGGATATGTCTTCCATCGACCTCAAACGCTACGCCTGGCTTTCCATCGCCGCCGCCCTCGCCACCATCCTGCTGAAGGGTGTGGCCTGGTGGATGACCGGATCGGTGGGCCTGCTGTCCGACGCCCTGGAATCCTTCGTCAACCTGGCGGGTGCGCTCATGGCCCTGGCCATGCTGACCCTCGCGGCGATGCCGGCGGACGCCGAGCACGCGCATGGCCATGGCAAGGCGGAATATTTCTCCAGCGCCTTCGAGGGCTTCCTCATCTTCGCGGCGGCCCTCGGCATCGCCTATGCCGCCTTCGATCGCCTGCTGCATCCACAGCCCCTTGAGGCGGTGGGCGTGGGTCTCGGCGTGTCGGTGCTGGCCTCCCTGATCAACCTCCTGACCGCGCGCACCCTCATGACCATCGGCCGCGAGCACCATTCCATCACCCTGGAGGCGGACGCCCACCATCTGATGACCGACGTGTGGACCTCGGCCGGCGTCATCGTCGGCGTCGGCCTGGCCTGGCTCAGCGGCTGGCTATGGCTGGATCCCGTGGTCGCCCTGCTGGTGGCGGCCAATATCCTGTGGACCGGCTGGCGTCTGCTGCGCCGGTCCGCGGACGGGCTGATGGACGCCTCGCTGCCGCCGGAGCAGGTCGCCGCCATCGAGTCGGCCCTGGTGGACTACCGTCGGCAAGGCCTCGATTACCACGCGCTGCGCACCCGCCAGGCCGGCGCCAGCGCCTTCGTCAGCCTGCATGTGCTGGTACCCGGCGCCTGGAGCGTGCAGACCGGCCACGATTGGGCGGAGCGCATCGAGGGCGACATCCGCGCCGCCGTGCCGCGCGCCCATGTCACCGTCCATCTGGAACCCATGGAGGACCCGCGCGCGCATGCCGACCAAAGCCTTGAGAACCTGGAGTGAGGGGATGCAGGAACAACTTGCCCTGATCGCCGGCACCTGCCTTGTCGGTGCCCTGCTGGGCGGATGTGCCGGCGCGCCGCGCCTCGAAACGGTGACCGAGCGCCTGCCGCCCGCCGGCGCGGCTGCGGGCGCCTGCCTGCAGGCCTGCGCCGACGCGCTGCGTGCCTGCCAGCGGGCTTGCGAGGCAGACTACCGGGACTGCCTGGCGCGGGTCGAGCCGGGCGTCAACGAGCATTACCGGCAGGCGCTGGAACGCCACGCGCAGGCACTCGAGCGCTATCGGCGCACGCTCACCGACTATCGCTTCGATTTCTGGCTCGGCTGGTATGGCGACTCGGGAGGTTTCGCCTACCACCCCTGGGCCTGGGGCCCCTACTGGGGGGCTCCGAGCTGGTCTTACGCGCCGCCACCGCCGGTGCCCGCCTACGAAGAGGTCGCGAACGCCTACCGGCAGGCGCAATGCGGCGCCGATTGCGGCTGCCAGACGGCGGATGACGCCTGCTTCCGTGGTTGTGGCGGCCGTATCGAAACGCGCTCGCGCTGCGTCGAAAACTGTCCGCAAGAAGGGACGCGGCCTCAGTGAGCCGCTGCCTTACCGGTGCGTTAACGCTGGCGCGCGGACGGCGGCGCCAGCATCGGCCGCAGGCCGCGCCAGACGTTGTCGAGCAGCGCGGGTTGGGCCTGTTCACCCGGATGCAGGCCATCGGCCTGGAACAGGGCCAGGTTGCCGCCGACGCCTTCGAGCAGGAAGGGTACCAGGGGCACCTTGCGCGCCGCCGCCACGCGCGTGAAGGTCTCCTGGAACTTGCTCGCGTAAGCCGTGCCATAGTTCGGCGGCAGGCGCATGCCCACCAGCAGGACGCGGCCACCCCGGCGCGTGGCGAGATCGATCATGGCCTCCAGGTTGCGCGCGGTATGCGCCGGCGGCAGGCCGCGCAGGCCGTCGTTGGCGCCGAGGGCGAGGATGGTGATGGCGGGGCGGTGCGCCGCCAGCACTTCCGGCAGGCGGGTGAGGCCGCCGGCGGTGGTTTCCCCGGAGACGCTGGCGTTCACCACGCGATGGCCGGGATGCCGCTCCGCCAGGCGCCGCGCCAGCAGGTTCGCCCAGCCGGCCTCGCGGGCAATGCCGTAGGCGGCGGAGAGACTGTCGCCGTACACAAGAATCACCGTCTCGGCGCGGGCGCCGCCGCCGAGCAGGAACAGCAGCACGAGAAAGAAGAAGCGAATGCGCATTGAAGTCGACAAGTTGGGCAAGTCCGTGCGGTTGGCGGGTCCCCTCACCCCCAACCCCTCTCCCGTGAAAGGGAGAGGGGAGCATCGAGAGTCGCGGACGCGACTTTCGAATGTTGAGGAGTCCGGCGATACCCTGCATATCCTCGCCGATGTGAGCTTCAGCGTGAACCCCGGGGAGACCGTGGCGGTGGTCGGCAGTTCCGGCTCCGGTAAATCCACCCTGCTCGGCCTGCTGGCCGGCCTCGACGTACCCAGCACAGGCAGTGTGCGGGTCGACGGCGAGGATCTGTTCGCCCTCGACGAGGACGGCCGCGCCGCCTTGCGTGGCCGCTGCATGGGCTTCGTGTTCCAGTCCTTCCAGTTGCTGCCCGGACTCACCGCCCTGGAGAACGTCATGCTGCCGCTGGAACTGGCGGGCCTGGCGGACGCCGCGGCGCTGGCGCGCGAGCATCTCGCCAGCGTCGGCCTGGCCGACCGCCTGGGGCACCGTCCGGACCAGTTGTCCGGCGGCGAGCAGCAGCGCGTCGCCCTGGCGCGCGCCTTCGCGGTGTCGCCGCGCATCCTGCTCGCCGACGAACCCACCGGCAACCTGGACGCCGGCACCGGCGGCCAGATCATCGATCTCATGTTCAAGCTCAACCGCCGCCAGGGCGCCAGCCTGGTCATCGTCACGCACGACCCCGCCCTGGCCGCGCGCTGCGGCCGCCAGTTGCGGCTGGAAGCCGGCAGGCTGACGCCATGAGCGCCCCCGCGCGGCCGCAGCCGGCCGGCCGTGGTCGGAGGTCGCGAAGCGACAGGAGGCTAGTCCAGTGAGCGCGACCAATCCGGCATGGCCCGCCGTGTTGCTGCAGCGGCTGCCCCTGGCCTTGCGCCTGCTGCTGCGCGAGTGGCGCGCCGGCGAGATCCGCGTGCTGTTGCTGGCGGTCGCCCTGGCGGTGGCCAGCCTCACCGCCGTCGCCTTCTTTGCTGATCGCATCGAAGGCGCCCTGTCGCGCGAGGCCAATACCCTGCTGGCCGCCGACCTGGTGCTGCAATCCGACCATGCCATCGACCCGGAGCTGGCCGCCGAGGCGCGCCGGCGTGGTCTGGCCAGCGTCGATAGCGCCACCTTCCTGAGCATGGCGCTGGCCGGGGAGCGACACCTGCTCAGCGGCATCAAGGCGGTGACGCCGGGCTATCCCCTGCGCGGCGCGCTGCGCACGGCGCCCGCCCTGTTCGCCGCCGACGCGCCCGCCACGGGACTGCCGCAGCCGGGCCGGGTGTGGGTCGACGAGCAACTGGCCAGCGGCCTCGGCGTGGCGGTGGGCGATCGCCTGCAACTCGGCGAGGCCAGCTTCGTTGTCGCCGCCATCCTCACCTTCGAGGGCGAGCGCGGCGGCAACTTCATGGCCCTGGCTCCGCGCCTGCTGCTGAACATGGCTGACCTGCACGCCACCGGCCTGCTCCAGGAAGGCAGCCGCGTCACGCATCGCCTGTTGCTGGCGGGGGAGGCCGGCGCCCTGGCGGAATTCCGTGGCTGGCTGCAGCCGCGCCTGCAACGCGGCCAGAAACTGGAGGACGTGCGCGACGCCCGCCCGGAACTGCGCGAGGTGCTGGACCGGGCGCAGCGCTACCTGGGCCTGGCGGCCATGCTCACCGTGTTGCTGGCCGCGGCCGCCGCGCACATGGCCCTGCGCCGCTATACCCGCCGGCATTTCGACCAGTTCGCCCTGCTGCGCTGTTTCGGCGGCAGCCGACGCCAGCTGCTCGGCCTGTATCTGCGCCAGCTCGCCGGCCTCGGCATAGTGGCGGGCCTGCTCGGCGGCCTGCTGGGCTGGATGGCGCAGGGCCTGGTGGTGCACCTTCTCGGCGACGCCCTGCGTCTCGGCCTGCCGCCGCCTTCGCCGCGGCCGCTGCTGCTGGCGATCCTGGCCGGCCTCAGCCTGGTGCTGGCCTTCAGCCTGCCCCCCCTGCTTCGTCTGGCGCGGGTGCCGGCCCTGCGCGTGTTGCGCCGCGACCTGGGGCCGCCCGGCGGCGGTTCGGTGCTCGCCCACATGGTCGCTCTCGCCGTGGTGGGCGGCCTGCTGTTCGGGCAGGCCGGCGATACCCGCCTGGGCCTCATGGTGCTCGGCGGCATCGTCGCCACCGTGCTCGCCGCCAGCCTTGTCGCGCAGGCCGCGCTGCGCCCGCTTCCGGCTCTGGCGCGGCGCCTGCCCGCCGGTGGCGGCGCCCTGGTCCTGGGCTTGCGCCTGGCCGCCAGCGGCATCCGCCGCCGCGGCTGGGAGACCACCCTGCAGGCCATCGCCCTCAGCCTGGGACTGTTCGCCCTGCTCCTGCTCACCCTGGTGCGCGGCGACCTGCTCGACTCCTGGCGCGACCGCGCCGCCGCCGACGCCCCCAACCGCTTCCTCATCAACATCCAGCCCGACCAGGTGGATGCCGTGCGCGACTATCTTCGGGGAAACGGCGTCGCCGGCGTCACCCTCTATCCGATGGCGCGCGCGCGCCTGGTGCGCATCGGCGAGCGGGCGGTGAAGGCCAACGATTACGTCGAGGAGCGCGCCAGGCGCCTGGCCGAGCGGGAATTCAACCTGTCCGACCTTGCCGCGCCGCCGCCCGACAACCGCATCGTCGCCGGCCACTGGTGGCGGCCCGGCGAGCGCGAGGCCTTCTCGGTGGAGGAGGGCATCGCGCAGACACTCGGCATCCGTCTCGGTGACCACCTCGAGTTCGATGCCGGCGGCCTGCCGCTGGTGGGCACGGTGACCAGCCTGCGCAAGGTGGACTGGGATTCCTTCCGCGTGAATTTCTTCGTGGTGGCGCCGCCCGGCGCCCTCGATGCACTGCCGCGCAGCCACCTCACCAGCTTCCATTTGCCCGCCGAGCGGGCGGGCGCGCTGCGCGGATTGCTGGCCGCCTTTCCCAACGTCACGGTGATCGACGTTTCCCGCGTGATGCGTGAACTGCGCGGTCTCATGGACCGCGTCAGCATGGCGGTGCAGACCATCTTTCTGTTCAGCCTGGGCACCGGTGTGCTGGTCATGCTGGCCGCCCTTTACGCGCGACGCGACGAGCGGGCGCGGGAAATCGGCATCTGGCGCACCCTGGGCGCCTCGCGCGCAACCCTGCGCGCCGCCCTGGCGGCCGAATTCACCCTGCTTGGCCTGATATCAGGCGGCATCGCCGCCGGCGCCGCCAGCCTTTCCGCCTGGTTGCTGGCGACGCGGGTGTTCGAGCTGGAACACGCGGCCAATCCCGGCATCTGGCTGGCCGGTCTCGGTGGCGGCGTGCTGCTGGTGCTGGCCACCGGCCTGGCGGCGACGCGCGGACTACTCAGGCAGCCGCCGCTGGCGGCGCTGCGGGCGGGCGTATGAAGCGCCTCGTTATGGTTAAAGTGATAATGCCTCGCGCGCCACTTGCGGGCAGAATCCGCTTCGGGAAATAGCGAAGAACAAACCATGACCACCACGACCACCGCATCCAGCATCAAGAAGATCCCGGTGACGTTATTGCGCGCGGGCATGTACGTGCACGACGTCAACTGTTCCTGGATGGACCATCCCTTCGTCACCAGCCATTTTATGGTGAAGGACGACAAGCGCATCCGCGAGATCAAGGACCTCGGCGTGCGCGAGCTCTACATCGACACGGCCAGGGGACTTGACGCAGAGGACGCGCAGACCGAGGCCGAGGCCGTGCGCGAGATCGAAGCCAGCATGGTGAAACTCGCAGGCGGCGCCCATGCCGAGCCGGCGAGGGTGTCTCTGGCGTCGGAGATCGAGCAGGCACGCGTGCTGCATGGCGAGGCCAACCGCGTGGTGCGCGACATGCTGCGTGACATCCGCCTGGGCAAGCAGATCGAGATGGACCAGGTGGAGCCGCTGGTGGAGAAGATGGTCGATTCCATCTTCCGTAACCAGGACGCCCTGCTGCCCCTGCTGCGCCTGAAGAACCACGACGACTACACTTTCAAGCATTCGGTATCGGTTTGCGCCCTGCTGGTGTCCTTCGCCCGCGGCCTTGGCCTGGATCGGGCGGTGATTCGCGAAGTCGCCATCGGTGGCCTGCTGCACGACGTCGGCAAGGCCAAGGTGCCGGACGATATCCTCAACAAGCCGGCCAAGCTGACGGAAGCCGAGTTCGCGAAGATGAAGTCGCACGTGGTGCAGAGCATCCTCATCCTGCAGAACACCCCGGGCATCAGCCAGATCGCGCTGGACGTGGCCGGCCAGCACCACGAGCGCTTTGACGGTACCGGTTATCCGAACAAGCTGAAGGGCGATGAAATCTCGCTATACGGGCGCATGGGCGCCATCGTCGACGTCTACGACGCCATCACCTCCAACCGCGTCTACCACAAGGGCATGTCGCCCACCGCCGCGCTGGGCCGCCTGCTGGAATGGAGCCGCTACCACTTCGACCCCGACCTGGTGCGCGCCTACATCAAGTCGATCGGCATCTACCCGACCGGTTCGCTGGTGCGGTTGTCCAGCGGCCGGCTGGGCGTGGTGCGCGAACAGCATCCGGAGAAAATGATGCAGCCCAGGGTACTGTTGATCTATCACGCCGAAAAGCGTTACTACCTGCAGCCGGAGGAGATCGATTTGGTCTGGCCAGGCTGTCGGGAGAGTATCGTCGGTCACGAGGATTACAGCGCGTGGGACATCGATCCCACACGCTGGGTGAACTGAAGATCCGGGGCCGGGTTGTGTACAGCCCCCGGCACCTCCCTGCGGTCGGAGCCGCCCCCCGAGGGGGCCAAGAAACTCTTGGGGCGGCCCGGCGAGTTTCTTAGCCCGAGAGCGCGTCCACCTCGCTCTCCCAGGCGGCGAGGTCTTCCTCGTCGAGGTCGAGACGGCGGCAGGCCTCGGCCTTCCATACGCTTTCCCAGGCCTTGTCGTCGGCACCGGTGCGGCGGTTGTGCAGGTGGATGGCGAAGTTGAGCAGGGCGCACAGCCGGCTTACCGTTTCCGGCAGGCCCGCCGCGTTGGCATTGTGGTGCTGGCGGATGGACAGGATGATTTCCTCTCCCAGCAGCCAGTTTTTCGCCACCATCTGCCCGAGCAGGCTGTGGTCGGTCTGGTGCGACGCGTCCAGGGTCGGAATCTCCGCCCAGACGCCGGGCTGCGCCAGGGCGCGCACATAGACCGGGATGCGCTTGCACAGCAGGGCCAGGCCGCAGTCGTGGAACATGCCCAGGGTGTAGGCGGTATCGGTGGCGACGCCGCGCACCGACCTGGCCTTCAGGGCCAGCGTGGCGAGGTCGGCGATGGCGGTACTGTGCGTCCACAGCGCCTCCAGCGCGCGGGCGCTGGCGGGATCGTGCATGGCGCCGCGCAGGGCTTCGCTGCGCACCACGGCGGCGGCGTTGCGCATGCCGAGTACGGTGACGGCTTTTTCCACGGTGTCCACCTTGGCCCGCAGCCCGAACACCGGCGAGCCGGCCAGGCGGAAGACCGCGCCGGAGAGGGCGCCGTCGCGGCCGATGAGGCCACCCAGCTCGCGCGGGCCGGCATCGTCGTCGCGCAGCAACAGGTTCAGGTTGAGCAGGATCTCGGGCATCGGCGGTATGCGCACGCCGCTCGCGAGCACGGCCTGGATGAGTCGGTCTTCCTGTTGGGTGTTTTCCACGTCGCGGCTTCCTGCGCACACTGATCCGGCGCATTGTCTCCGCCTCCGCGCGGAGCCGCAATCGCCGGCCCGATGCATCCGGGTGAGGCGCCACGAGCGAGCGGGCGGAGGCGTCAACGCCTGCCGGATGCGGCGGCAAGTGATACCCTTGCGGCGACGGCTCAAGATAACCCCAAAAACATGTTCCCTTTTCTCGGCGGCCTGACCGGACGGCACCCCTGGCTCATCGTCTGGCTGGGCGCCATCCTGGTTGCGCTTGGTTCGCTGTACAGCCTGGACTTGATGCAGCGCCTGACCCTGGCGCCCGGCTGGGAAGTGCCCGACAGCGGCTCCGACGTGACGGTGCGCGTCATGCGCGATCAGCTCGGTCGCGACGAGACACCGGTGATCCTGCTGTTCCGCCCACGCTCGGCGGAACTGGGAGATGCCGACAGCCCGGCCTATCGCGCGGCGGTGGAAGAGGTCCTCGGCGCCGTCGCCCGCAATGCCGACGTCAGGAGCGTGCTCAGCTATCACGGCAGCGGTGACGCCCGCTTCCGCTCGCGCGACGCCCGCGAGGTCTATGCCATCGCCCAGCTGGCGCGTGGTTCCGACGAGGGGCTGGCGGCGTTCGAGCGGCTGCGCGCACAGGTTCGCTCGGACCGCGTCGAGGTGCTGCTGGGCGGCGAACTGGCCACCTACTACGATATCCGGGCGCAACTCGAGATCGACATCCTGCGCGCCGAGGTGGTCAGCTTCCTGGTGCTGGCGGTGCTGCTGGTCTGGGTATTCGGCTCGGTGGTCGCGGCCATGCTGCCGCTGATCGTAGGCGGCGTCACCATCATCCTCTCGGTGGCCCTGCTGAAATGGTTCACGCAATTCATCGACGTCAGCGTCTATGCCGCCAACGTGGTGTCCATGCTGGGCCTGGCCCTGGCCATCGACTACGCGCTGTTCATTGTTTCCCGCTTCCGCGAGGAGCTGGCGCGCGACCCCGATGTCCGCGCCAGCCTCATGACCACCCTGCGCACCGCCGGGCGCACCGTGGCCTACAGCGGCATGACCGTGGCGGCCAGTCTGTTCTGTCTGCTGATGCTGCCGCAGCGCTTCTTCCAGAACATGGGCCTGGCCGGCGGCATCTCCGTGGCCGGCGCCATGCTCACCTCGATCCTGCTGCTGCCGGCCCTGCTCGCGCTCCTCGGCCACCGCGTCAACCGTCTGGCGCTGCCCGTGCTGGCGCAGCGCGCGGCGCGCCAGAACGACGGCGGGCGCTGGTACCGCTTCAGCTACTTCGTCATGCGCCGCGCCTGGCTAGTGCTCATCGCCACCCTCGGCCTGCTATTGGTGTTGGGCTGGCCGGTGCTGCACATGGCCATCGGCCCGGCCGACAGCAAGTCCCTGCCGTTGTCGGCCCAGAGCCGGCAGGTACAGGACAGGCTGGAGCAGCATTTCCAGCATGCCGACATGAGTCCCCTGGTGGTGACCGTGCATACCCGCGGTCCGGTCCAGGAGGCGGCCGGACTCGCCGGCCTGCACGAGCTGACGCGGCGCATCCGCGCATTGCCCGGTGTGCTCGCCGTAAAAGGTCTGGTGAGCATCGACGACAAGCTGGAACTGGCCGACTACGAATTGTTGTATGCCTATCCGGAGCAGTTCGCCATGGCTTCGGAAACCCTGGCCACCTACGCGCGCGGCGAGCACAGCGTGCTGTACGTCGAATACGCCCATCCCCACACCTCGCCCGAGGCGCGCGAGCTGGTCCGCGCCATCCGCGCCATGTCGCCGCCGCAGGGCATTCAGGCCTTCCACGTCGGCGGCTTCCCCGCCTTCCACCTGGATTACCTGGAATCCCTCGGCAAATGGGTGCCGTGGACCATCCTGGCGATCGTCGTCGTCATCTTCGTGCTGTTGTTCTTCATGCTCGGCAGCGTGCTGATCCCGCTCAAGGCGGTGCTCACCAACCTGCTCTCGCTGTCCGCCACCTTCGGCGCGCTGGTGTGGATGTTCCAGGACGGCAATCTTGCGTCCTGGCTGAACTTCACGCCGCAAGGCAGCATGGATGGCACCATCCTGGTGCTGATCTTCGCGGCGGCCTTCGGCCTGTCCATCGATTACGAGGTGTTCCTGCTGTCGCGCGTCAAGGAAATGTGCCAGCATAGCCAGGACAATCAGCACGCCGTGGCCACCGGCATCCAGCGCAGCGGCCCCATCATCACCAGTGCCGCGCTGCTCATCGGTGTGGTGCTGGGCGCCTTCGCCATGGGCGAGGTGGTGTTCATGAAGGCCATGGGGCTGGGGCTGTTGTTGTCGGTGATCGTCGACGCCACCCTGGTGCGCATGCTGCTGGTGCCCGCCACCCTGCGTCTGCTGGGGCATCTCAACTGGTGGGCGCCGCGGCCGCTGATGCGGCTTTATCAGCGTTTCAACATGAGTGAACTGGATAGCGGGTCTGCCCACGGCGGCCGGGAGAACGAGCGATGATGCATGTCATTGTCTGGCTGGGCTTGGTCCTGGCGGTTGCCGCGCCGGCGCAGGCCGATCTCAGCCTGATCGGACGCAGCACGGTCAACGCCATGGGCATGCAGGGCATCGGCCAGGAGGGCCTGTGGCTGCGCAAGACCAAACTGCGGCGGGACATGATTGATCGCGGCAAGGCGTATTCCCACCACTACGACCTGGCCACCCGCGAGATCACCATCATCGACCATTCCCTGCGCCAGGCCAGCGTGTACGCCATGTCGGCCCTCAACCAGGACGCCGACGCGCGCTTTTCCAGCAAGAACCTGCGGCTGGATTTGAGTCCGACCGGACGCAAACACCAGTTGCAGGGCTGGAATTGCCTGGAAAACCGCATCCATGTCGCCATGCCGGTCGAACTTGCTGGAGAGAAGGTCAGCTTCGAGATGGTCGGCACCATCTGGCTGGCGAAGAACGAGCCCGAGCAGGCGGAAACCGAGCCGTTCGTGAAGGCGGCCCAGGAACCGGATTTCTTCATGGGCATTCCCGCCCTGGCGCGCAAATCCCCCGCCCAGGCCAAGGGCATCAGCGAGGTAGTCAAGCGCCTGGCGCCCCTGGGCCTGCTCTGCGCTGTAGACGTGGAAACGCGCTACGAGGGCACCGGCCGCATGGCCGAGTTGTCGCGCAAGATGGCCAGCCGTATCGCCGTGACTTACGAGAAGTACAGCACCGATGCCCTGAAGGAAGAGGTATTCCGCATTCCCGAGGGCTACCAGGTCGTCAGGCCGAAATAGGCTCTTAGCCCGCCGTCCTCTCCGGCCAGTTCGCCACCCTCGCCAGACAAGCCGCCGCCAGTTCGCCGGCGCGGCCGGGCGTGTCCGCCTCGGCGTAGCAACGCAGTTCCGGGGCATTGCCGGAAGGGCGCAGATGCACGATCTCGCCGCAGTCGAGGAAGACACGCAGGCCGTCGGTGCGGTCGACGCGCGCGGCGCGCAGCGCGAGGGGCTCAAGGAAATCCGCCAGGGCTTGGGCGGAGCCATCGAGATCGCGCAGCAGCCGCTGGCTGTCGGCCACCGGGAAGTCGCGCAAGCGGTCACTGGCGGTGAAGCGCGGCGGCAGCCCGGCCGGCAGGCGGGAGAGCGGCACGCCCCGTTCCCGGCTCATCGCCAGCAGGGCGAGGATGGGCAGCACCGCGTCGCGCGTGGGCAGCGGTGCCAGGCGGCGGCCGTCGCGAACCACTTCCGAGCCGACCAGGAAGCCACCGTTGGCCTCGTAGCCCACCACCCCTGTGGTCTCCGCTTCGGCCAGCCTTTCCATGCCCTCGATGACGTAGGGCGAACCGATGCGGGTGCGGGCGACGCGGGGGAAGGCGCCGCACGCTTCCAGCGCGGTGTTGCTGCTCACCGGCGTGGCCACCGCCCGCGCGCCGAGGTATTCGGCGCAGAGGATGCCGACCACGTCGCCGCGCAGCCACGCGCCACGCTCGTCGCCGAGCAGGGGACGGTCGGCGTCGCCATCGGTGGAGAGCAGGGCGTCGAAGCCGTATTCCTCGGCCCAGTGCCGCGCCCGCGCCGCGTCTTCCTCGCCCACCGCCTCGGTGTCGATGGGCACGAACTGGTCGGTGCGGCCCAGCGAGGTCACCTCTGCGCCGAGGGCTTCCAGGAGTCCGCGCAGCAGGTCGCGGGCGACGCTGGAATGCTCGTAGAAGCCCAGGCGCAGGCCGGCGAGGATGCCGGGCGGGAAGAAATCCAGATAACGCCGGACGTACAACTCGGCCGCCGCCGGGTTGGCCGCGGCCAACGGCTCGGTCAGGTGGTCCGCCGGCAGGCTGACCGTGGCGGCGGCGATTCCGGCTTCGTCGGCCTTGGTGATTTCCCCGCTGGGCCGGTAGAACTTGATGCCGTTGCGGTCGAAGGGGATGTGGCTGCCGGTGACCATGATCGCCGGCACGCCCTGCTCCTGGGCGTAATAGGCCAGGGCCGGGGTGGGCAGCACGCCGCAGAAATCGGGGACCAGGCCAGCGGCGCGGATGGCGGCGGCGCAGGCTCCGGCGATGTGCGGGCTGCTTGGACGCAGATCCAGCCCCAGGGCGACGCGCCCGCTGGCAGGCGGCGCGACGACCTGGAGAAAGGCGGCGGTATAGGCGAAGCACACTGGCGCGGTCATGTCGGCAGCCAGGCCGCGCGCGCCGCTGGTGCCGAAGCGCACGCCGCTACGGTCCATGATGTCCTGAATGGAAATGGGCAACGTGGAATCCATGTTCGGGTTCTCCTGTTTGCTCAGGCCAACTGTTGTCCATGCTCCCGGGTGTTGTGGAATTTCACCCTGGGCCAGCGCTCCATGGCGAGCGAGAGGTTGACGTGGTTGTCGGCGAGGTACACCAGGTTGTCGTCCACGTCCCGCGCCAGGCGCATCTGCTGGGCCTTGACGAACTCGGCCAGGTGAGCGGCGTCGTCGCAGGTGACCCAGCGGGCGGTGTGGATGCCGGCGGGCTGGAACATGGCGTCGACGCCGTATTCGGTCTTCAGGCGGTGTTCCACCACTTCGAATTGCAGTGGGCCGACCGCGCCCAGCAGCAGGTTGCTGTCCACCAGCGGGGCGAACACCTGGATGGCGCCTTCCTCTCCCAGTTCCCGCAGGCCCTTCTGCAACTGCTTGGATTTCAGCGGATCGCGCAGGCGCGGCTTGCTGAAGAGATCCGGCGCGAAATAGGGGATGCCCTTGTAGTGCAGGGATTCGCCCTCGGTGAGGACATCGCCGATCTGCAACTGGCCATGGTTGTGGATGCCGATGATGTCGCCGGCGTAGGCCTCCTCCGAGCGCTGCCGCTCGTTGGCCATGAACACGACGGCGTTGGCGATCTTGATTTCCTTGTTGGTGCGGCGTTGCTTGACCTTCATGCCCGGCGTGTACTGGCCGGAGCAGACGCGGAAGAAGGCGATGCGATCGCGGTGGTTGGGGTCCATGTTGGCCTGGATCTTGAAGACGAAACCGGTGAAGGGCTGTTCCGCCGGATCGACGAAGCGGCTGCCGGCGGGCGTGTCGGCGGCCCGCGGCTGCGGCGGCGGCGCCCAGTCGACCAGGGCGCGCAGGATTTCGCGGACGCCGAAGTTGTTGATGCCGGAGCCGAAGAACACCGGTGTCTGTTTCCCCTTGAGGAAGTCCTCGATCTGGAAGGAAGCGCCGGCGCCGCGCACCAGTTCCACTTCCATATCCAGGGTGTCGAACTCCTGGGGAAACTCGTTGCGCAGCCGGTCGATGGCGTCGCCGCGCAGGGTCTGGAATTCCTGGTCCGCTTTCTCCTCGCCGGGGATGAAGTGCAGCACCTCGTCGTTGAGCAGGTGGTAGACGCCCTGGAAGCGCTTGCCCATGCCGATGGGCCAGGTCACCGGGGCGCAATGGATCTTCAGGATGGACTCGATCTCGTCGAGCAGTTCCAGGGGCTCGCGCACCTCCCGGTCCAGCTTGTTGATGAAGGTGATGATGGGGGTGTCGCGCAGGCGGCAGACTTCCAGCAGCTTGATGGTCTGCTCCTCCACGCCCTTGGCCGCGTCCACCACCATGACCGCCGCGTCGACGGCGGTGAGCACGCGGTAGGTGTCTTCCGAGAAATCCTTGTGGCCCGGGGTGTCGAGCAGATTGACGACGCAGTCGTCGTACTCGAACTGCATGACCGAACTCGCCACCGAGATGCCCCGCTGCTTTTCCACCTCCAGCCAGTCGGAGGTGGCGTACTTGCCCGACTTGCGCGCCTTCACCGTGCCCGCCATCTGGATGGCGCCGCCGAACAGCAGCAGCTTTTCCGTGAGGGTGGTCTTGCCCGCGTCCGGGTGGGAGATGATGGCGAAGGTGCGGCGCCGGGCGACCTGGCGGGCAATATTTGTTGAAAGCGGGGAATCGGGGTTCACGCTGCGGCTCGGCTCGAATCGGGGGGTGAAAAAGAAAGTGGGAGCGGCCGAAGCCGCTCCCACCACTATTTTACCCGCGTCCCGCTCAGCCGTTCTGCTGGATGCCGGCCACCACCCAGCCACCCTTGCCGCTGGCGGGCTTGGTCAGGTGCCAGACTTCGTCGAAGGCGGCGGGCGCGCCCTTGTCTTCGCTGATCATGCCGTGGAAGCGCACGCTGACCAGATAGCGGTTGTCTTCCTCGACGGCGTTCACCACCTCGGTGTTCAACTCGGCCACTTCGGTGGTCTGTGTGCCGCCCTTGCGCTCGTCGATGTCCAGCTTGATCTCGGCGTACATCTCGGGCGTGGTGAACTCGCGGATGTCGTCCAGATTGCCGGCGTCGTTGGCCGCCTGCATGCGCAGGAAGTTGACCTTGGCCTGGCGCGTGAAGCCCTCCACGTCGAAGCCGGCGGGCAGGGCGGGGGCGGCCGGGGAGGCTGCGAAGGAGTCCGAGACGGAACCGGGCATGGGCCGGGGCGCCTCGAAGGCGCTGTTCGGATGCATGTTGCCGGTGTGGCCGGCGCCCGCGTACTGCATGGGGCGCGCCTGGGCCGGCTGGCCGCGGCGCATGAACCAGCGCACCAGGAAGATCGCGGCGATGGCCAGCAGGGCCAGCATCAGGAAGTTGGCGAATTCCTCACCCAGTCCCAGGTGCGAGGCCAGGGCGGCAAGGCCCAGGCCGGCGGCGATGCCGGCGATGGGGCCCATCCAGGAGCTTTTGCCGGGGGCTTGCGGGGCGGCGCCGGGCTGCGGCTTGGCGGGCGTCTGCGGCGCGGCGTCGCGCTTCATGAAGTTGCCGCTATCGCGCTGCATGCCGGCATTGCGGCCGCCACCCATGCGCTTGGCCTCGGCGTCGGGGATGGTCAGGGCAAGGCCGGCGAAGGCGGTGAACAGGGCGAGAAGAAAGTGCTTCATGGAGTTGCATCCTTTGCGTGAATGACGAAAACAGATGACCGGCGAACGGCGAAAAAGTTTGGCTCTTCCGGTAAATCCTACGGTGGAATGAGATGACCGACATCCCTGAGATGGTGTATCCACGCGGGTTTTCCAGGACTCGGGCAGGTACAACAAATGGGAGCGGTCATCCCGGCGAAGATTTTGGGGCTTGAGGGGCAAGTGATCAAGGACGTTGTGTTCAACGAAGAGAGCGGCCGGGTGCGCATCATCTGCAACCGGGATCGCCGCCGCCGGCCGGTGGATCACCGCATGGGACGACGCGGCCATGTCAATCGCCTGCTGCGCCGGACGGTGCTGGACGTGCCCATCGGCGGCTGGCCCTGCGAGGTCGAGATCGAATATGCCGAAACCTTCGTTTGCCACGGCCATGTGCGCGTGGAAGCGTTGCCCTTCGTAGCCCCCAAGGCGCGCGTCACCCGGCGCTACGCGAAATTGATCGCCGGCATGGCCCGACACATGCCGATTTCGGCGGTAGCGCGCCACACGGGCCTGTCGTGGGACTCGGTGAAGGCTATCGAATGCGCCCATCTGGCCGAGACGACCCCGATGCCCCGGCCGGCCACCCTGACCGGAATTCGCTATCTGGGTGTCGATGAGGTCGCGCGCGCCAAGGGCCAGAGCTACTTCACCTTGGTCTACGACCTGTCGCCCGGACCGAACTACGGCCGCATCCTGTGGGTCAAGGAAGGCCGCGAGTCGGCCGTGCTGCTGGAATTCCTTGACGCCTTGTCGCAGGAGTGTGCCGATGGAATCGCAGCCGTGGCGCTGGACATGGGACCGGCCTACATCGCGGCCGTGAAGGAGAGCCTGCCCAACGTCGCCATCGTCTTCGACCGCTTCCACGTCATGCAGATGTTCAACAAGGTCATCCGTGACTGCCGTCGCGCCGAGTTCAAGGCGGCCAGGACACTGGGCGATCTCGAAGGCCAGCAGGTCATCAAGGGCAGCCTGTGGCTGCTGCTCTCCAATCGGCGAACGCTCAAAGAGACCGACCAGGATCGACTGAGCCAACTGCTGGCACAGAACCAGCCGCTGGCCAGCCTCTACACACTCAAGGAGCAGTTGCAGCGCCTGTGGCATCAACCCGCGTCGGCGGCCGACATGGCGGCCCGCCTGGACGACTGGTGCGGCATGGCTCGCGCGGCAAAGATCACGGGGCTCCACAAATTCGTGAAGACCTTGCAGTCCCATCGCTCTGGCATCTGCGCCTACGCCGATCATCCGATCACCACCGCCCGCCTTGAGGCCGGCAATGTCTCCATTGCTCTGCTGCGGCGACGGGCCAGAGGGTTCCGCGATATGGAGTATCTCAAGCTCAAGATTCTCCAACTCAACACCGAGGACACCCCTTCGTTCCTCTTTAACCGCATGCCCACAGCATCACACTCGGCAGGCATTTCTACCGTAGGAAACCCGTGAACAGCCAAAAGTTTGGGGCAGCCGCTTGAGATTCAAGAATCAAGAAAACGGCGGGGGCTGTAGACCCCCGCCGTCGGGTGTGAAGCTGCGATTACCTGGCCGTTGGCACGCCCGGTATGGGCATCGGCACCATCAGCGGTATGGCGGTGCCATAGGCCGGCGGACGCATCAGCGTGTTCATGGTGGGACCGTAGGATTGTGGCGCCGCCATGCCGCCCATCCAGGCGCCGTACCAGTTCGGGTTGAGCGGGGCGGTGGCCATGCCCGTCACCTGCGGGCTGGCGGGCGCGGTCAGCCAGCGCAGATAGAGGTTGGGGTTGAGCAGATTCATGGCCGTGCCGAGCAGCTTGGGATCCATGGGCAGCATCATCCAGCGCATGAGCTTGTTGGGATCGGTCATCACCGTCTGCAGGGCGGCGATGAACTGGGGGTCGGCCAGAGCCTGGGTCCAGGCGGCGAGCACCACGGGGTCCATGGCGCGGGCGAAGTTGCCGTAGGCGCGAGGATCCATGAGGCTGGAGGCGGACTGGGTGTACAGGGCCGGGTCCATCAAGGCGCCCAGGGCGGCGGTGGCGAAGGCGGGCTCGCTGATGGCGTTGAGGGTGGCCATGAATTTCTTGGGATCGGCCATCATTTCGCCGTTACGGGTGAAGTCCATCAGGTAGCGGACCCAGGCTTCGTGATTCTGCGGGATGTCCGTGGCCTGTGGGTTGGCGGCGGGCGCCTGCTGGGCGTTGGCGGCGCCGGGCACGGCGAGCGCGAGAACGATGCAGAGGTGGCGTAATTTCATGGTGTCTCCTGTCAGCCTGTGGAATGTGGCGGATCTTGCTCGCCATGCCTGGCTCTTGCCGGCGCGTGGCGTGGGCGGATTGTGCCGCGATTTCGTGCCGAGAGCACGCGTCATGGGGCCGACCGGCGGCGAGGTTGCCCCTGCTTGCGATCCAGGCGCGTTGCGGCGATAGTCGGCGGGCCATGCAAGACCTGATCGATAGCCACAGCCATCTGGATGCCGCGGAGTTCGCCGACGATCGCGACGCGGTGTATGCGCGGGCGCGCGCGGCCGGCGTGGCGGTGCAGATCGTGCCGGCCGTCAGCCGCGCCAATTTCGACGCGGTGGCCGCCACCTGCCGCCGCTATCCGGGCTGCCTGCCGGCCTGGGGGCTGCATCCCGTCTACATTGCCGCGCACGAGGACGCGCACCTTGCCGATCTGCGCGGCCGCATCGAATCCTGGCGGCCGGTGGCCGTGGGGGAGATCGGCCTCGATCTGTTCATGCCCGAACTGGATTTCGCGATCCAGGAGCGTTACTACGTCGAACAACTGAAAATCGCGCGGGAGTTCGACCTGCCGGTGCTGCTGCACTGTCGCCGCGCCAACGACCACATTCTCAAGCACCTGCGCCGCGTCGGCGTGCGGGGCGGCATCGCGCACGCCTTCAACGGCAGCGATCAGCAGGCGGAAGCCTTCATCAAGCTGGGTTTCAAGCTGGGCTTCGGCGGCGCCTTCACCTGGGAACGGGCCAGCAATCTGCGCCAGCTGGCGCGCGAACTGCCCCTGGAAGCCATCGTCCTGGAGACCGACAGCCCGGACATCCCCCCCGCCTGGGTGGGCAAGGGCCGCAACGAACCGGCGGAACTGGCGCGCATCGCCACGACGCTGGCGGAGGTGCGGGGTTCGTCGCGCGAAGAAGTGGCGCAGCAGACCACCACAAACGCGCTGGAAGTGCTGGGGATCCCCGCGTTTACAAAGAGCGAAGCACAGCATCCTCCAGGACATTTTCATTAGCCATGATCTGGACGATCCCCAACCTGCTCACCGCCACCCGCCTGCTCCTGACGCCCTTCGTCGCCTGGCGCCTGGCGGTGCACGACGTGCAGGGCGCATTCTGGCTGTTCGCGGTGGCAGCGCTGACCGATCTGCTCGACGGCAATCTGGCCCGCCTGCTGAACCAGCGCAGCGTGCTGGGGGCCTGGCTGGATCCCATCGCCGACAAGGTGATGCTGCTCACCACCCTGTCCATGCTCTGCCTGACCGACCTCCTGCCCATGTGGCTGCTGTGGGTGGTGCTGGTGCGCGACCTCGTCATCCTGGCCGGCGCGGAGGGCTATCGCCGCCTCACCGGCGGCCTCGACGTGCGGCCGACGCTGTCCGGCAAGCTGGCGATCGCCCTGGAATTCCTGCTGGTGTCCTTCACCCTCGCGGATCTGGCCCTGCATCTAGGGCTCGATCACCTCATCGAGCCCTTCGCCCAGGCCACCGCCGTGGTGGTGGCTTTGTCCGGCCTGCGTTACGTCTGGTTGTGGAGCTCGAAGACGCGTAACTATCTCAGGAGCCACGCAGACGGCTGATCAACGCCGCCGTGGAGGCGTCGTGCACGGCGCCGCGCGCCGGGGCCTGGCCGGCGAGTTCCGGCAGGATGGCCTTGGCCAGTTGCTTGCCGAGTTCCACACCCCACTGGTCGAAGGCGTTCACGTTCCACAGCGCGCTCTGCGCGAACACCTTGTGCTCGTAGAGGGCGATGAGCCGGCCCAGGGCGCGGGGCGTGAGCTTGCGATAGAGCAGGGTGTTGGTGGGCCGGTTGCCGGGGAATACCTTGTGCGGCGCCAGCAGCTTGATCTCCTTCTTGGACAGGCCGGCCTGGGCCAGCTCGGTTTCCACCTCGGCGGCGGTCTTGCCGCGCATCAGGGCTTCCGGCTGAGCCAGGAAGTTGGACAGCAACACCGCATGTTGCCCATTCACGTCATTATGGGATTCCGCCGCCGCGATGAAGTCGCAGGGGATCAGCTTGGTACCCTGGTGGATGAGCTGGTAGAAGGCGTGCTGGCCGTTGGTGCCGGGCTCGCCGAACACGATGGGGCCGCTGGAGACCTTGACCGGCCGGCCTTCCCGCGTGACGCCCTTGCCGCTGGATTCCATGTCGAGTTGCTGCAGATAGGCGGGGAAGCGCGACAGGCGCTGTTCGTAGGGCAGCACCGCGTAGCCGGTGGCATCCCAGAAGTTGTTGTACCAGAGCCCCAGCAGCGCCAGGATCACCGGCATGTTGGCCTCCAGGGGAGCGGTGCGGAAATGCTCGTCCATGTCGTGCGCGCCGGCCAGCAGTTCCTCGAAGGCGTCCATGCCGACATGGACGGCGATGGGCAGGCCGATCGCGCTCCACAGGGAATAACGGCCGCCGACCCAGTCCCAGAAGCCGAACATGTTGGCCGGGTCGATGCCGAATTCCTTGACCGCTTTCTCATTCGTGGAAACGGCGACGAAGTGCTTCGCCACGGCACCGGCATCCGGCGCGGCGGCGAGCAGCCAGTCGCGCGCCGCCTGGGCGTTGAGCAGGGTTTCCTGGGTGGTGAAGGTCTTCGAGGCGACGATGAACAGGGTGGTGGCCGGATCCAGGTCCTCCAGGGTATCGACCAGGTGGCTGGGGTCGACGTTGGAGACGAAGTGGGCGCGGATGTTACCGCCGTAGGGCTTCAGCGCCAGACAGGCCATGGCCGGGCCGAGGTCGGAGCCGCCGATGCCGATGTTGACCACGTCGGTGATGGGCTTGCCGCTTTGCCCTTTGGCCGCGAAGCCCTTCCACTTGCCGGTGCGCAGTTTCTCGGCGAAGGCGCCCATGCGGCCGAGCACCGCGCGCACATCCGGCATGACGTCGCGCCCGTCCAACCGCACCGGGCGCTCGGAGCGGTTGCGCAACGCGGTGTGCAGCACCGCGCGGCCCTCGGTGAGGTTGATCTTTTCGCCGGCGAACATGGCGTCGCGCAGGCTTTCGACGCCGGCTTCCCGCGCCAGCTTCAGCAGCAGTTTCATGGTCTGCGGGCGGATCAGGTTCTTCGAGTAATCCAGCAACAGGTCGTCCAGTTCCAGGCTGAAACGCTCGGCGCGCTTCCTGTCGCGCGCGAAGAGGGTGCGAAGGTGCAGCGTCTTCCAGGCCTTGCATTCTTCCTTGAGCGCTTGCCAGGTGGGGGAGAGGGTGAGGTCGGGCATGGTGGTCGTGACGAGGTTTGCGTATTCAAATCCAGCCGCGCCGCTTGAGGCGGCGATAGAGCCACAGGCAGGCGGCGGCGGTTAGGGCGAGCAGCAGAGGATAGCCGAAGGGCCAGTCCAGTTCAGGCATGTTCCTGAAGTTCATGCCGTACAGGCTGAATGCCACCGTGGGAATCGCCAGGATGGCGCCCCAGCCGGCGAGCTTCTGCACGGAGTCGCTTTGTTCCATGACCGCCGTGGCAAGGGAAAGCTGCATGGCGTCGGCGATCATTTCCCGCAGCCGGTCCAGGCTGTGGATGAGACGGATGGCGTGGTCCTCGACGTCCCGGTAGTAGGCGCGCAATTCCTTGTCCACCACGTCATGGTGCAGGCGGATGAGGTCGCCGCAGATTTCCGGGATGGGCTGGACAGTGCCCATGAGGCCGAGGATTTCCCGCTTGGTCTCGAACAGGAATTGGAGGTTTTCGCTGGAAAAGCCGCTGGCGAAGATGGCGGCTTCCAGGTCGGCGTAGCGGTCTTCCAGACGGGCGGACAAGGGCCGCAGTTCGTCGACGATGTGGTCCAGCAGGGCGTACAGGGCGAGGCCGACGGTGATGGGACGGCCGTAGGCCTGCAGCCGGTCCAGGACCCGGTCGTAGCCCGGGCCGATGTCGTGGCGCATGATGGCCAGGTAGGCGGGGCCGCAGAAGATGTGGGTTTCGCCGTATTCGATGCGGTTGTCCCACAGGCGGGCGGTGCGCAACACCACGAACAGGCCGCCGGCGTAGTCCTCCACCTTGGGCCGCTGGTGCGCGGAGAGGGCGTCCTCGACGGCCAGTTCGTGCAGACCGAGTTCCTCTTGCAGCCGTTCCAGGGTGGGCTGGTCCGGGTCGTTGAACTCCATCCAGACCAGGCCTTCCCCTGCGGCGATGGCCTCGGAGACGTCGGCCAGGGGAATCGCTCGGCGCCGGCCGCCGACCAGGACCTGGCAGGAAACGAATCCGGCCAAGGGCTCAGTCCTGATACAGGATCACCCCCGCCAGGGGCGGCAGGGTCAGCACCAGGGACTGGGCGTAGCCCATCCAGGGCAGGTCCTCGCTCATCAGGCCGGCGCCGTTGCCCAGGTTGCCGCCAGAGTAGTAGGCGGAATCGCTGTTGAAGATCTCGCGCCAGAAACCGGCGGCGGGGGCGCCGATGCGATAGCCGTCGCGCGGCACCGGCGTGAAGTTGAGGGCGACGATCACCGAGCGGCCCTGGCGGTCGCGGCGCTGGAAGCTGAGGATGGACTGGTCGGCGTCGTGGCAGTCGATCCAGGCGAAGCCTTCCGACTGGAAGTCGAGGTCGTGCAGCGGCGGCAGGTCGCGGTAGAGGCGGTTGAGGTCGCGCAGGCAGCGGCGCACGCCTTCGTGCCAGTGGGTTTCCAGCAGCCCCCAGTCGAGTTCCCATTGCTCCGACCATTCCCGCCCCTGGCCGAGCTCGTTGCCCATGAAGTTGAGCTTCTTGCCCGGGCTGGCGACCTGGTAGGTGAGCAGCAGGCGCAGGTTGGCGAACTGCTGCCAGGCATCGCCGGGCATCTTGCCCAGCAGCGAGCGCTTGCCGTGCACGATCTCGTCGTGCGAGAAGGGCAGCACGAAGTTCTCGGAATAGGCGTAGAGCTGGCCGAAGGTGAGGTTGTTGTGGTGGTAGCGGCGGTACACCGGGTTCTGGCTAATGTAGGCGAGGGTGTCGTTCATCCAGCCCATGTTCCACTTCATGCTGAAACCCAGGCCGCCCACGTAGGTGGGGCGGGACACCATGGGCCAGGCGGTGGATTCCTCGGCGATGGTGAGGGCGCCGGGGAAGCGCTCGTGCACCATGGCGTTCATTTCGCGCAGGAAGTCGATGGCCTCCAGGTTCTCGCGGCCGCCGTACTTGTTGGGCAACCACTCGCCATCCTTGCGTGAATAGTCCAGGTAGAGCATGGAGGCGACGGCGTCGACGCGCAGGCCGTCCAGGTGGAACTCGGCCAGCCAGTAATAGGCGCTCGACAGCAGGAAGCCCTTCACCTCGGAGCGGCCGTAATTGAAGATGTGCGTGCCCCAGTCCTGGTGCACGCCCAGGCGCGGGTCCTCGTGCTCGTAGAGGGCGGTGCCGTCGAAACGGGCCAGGGCCCAGGCGTCCATGGGGAAGTGGCCGGGTACCCAGTCCAGCAGCACGCCGACGCCGGCCTGGTGGCAGGCGTCGACGAAGTGGCGGAAATCGTCGGCGGAGCCGAAGCGCGAGGTGGGCGCGAAGTAACCGGTGGTCTGGTAGCCCCAGGATTCGTCCAGGGGATGTTCGGTGACGGGCATCAGTTCAAGGTGGGTATAGCCGAGGTCCGTCAGATAGGGCACCAGGGCGTCCGCCAGTTCGCGCCAGTTGTAGAAACGGCCGTCGGGGTGGCGGCGCCAGGAACCGGCGTGGATTTCGTAGATGTTCATCGGTGCGTGCAGCCAGTCGCGCGTCGCGCGCGCCTGCATCCAGCCGGCGTCGCCCCAGGCGTGGCGGGAAGGCGCCGGCACGATGGCGGCGGTGCCCGGCCGTAACTCGAAGCTCTGCGCGCAAGGATCGGCCTTCACCATCACCTCGCCGGTGGCCCGGTTGCGGATTTCGAATTTGTACAGGTCGCCCGGGGTCAGGCCGGGGATGAACAGTTCCCAGATACCGGAGCCGCCGCGCGTGCGCATCGCGTGCATGCGCCCGTCCCAGTTGTTGAAGCCGCCGACCACCGAGACCCGCTCGGCGTTCGGCGCCCACACCGCGAAACGCACGCCGTCGACGCCGTCCACCTGGGTGTGCCGGGCGCCCAGGCTGCGCCAGGCCTCGAGCAGCCGGCCTTCGTTGAACAGGTGGATTTCCTGGTCCGACAGCAGCGGGCCGAAGGCATAGGGATCGGTGATTTCGAACTCCCGCCCGTCGGCCTCGATCGCCAGGCGCCAGGGCCGGTCCGGCGCCAGCGCGCCACGCCATTCGAAGAGGCCGCGCCCATCGACCAGGCTCAGCTCGGCGGGACCCTGCGGCAGCAGCAGCGAGACCCGCTCGGCGTCGGGACGGAACACCCGCAACACCCATCCCTCGGGATCGGGATGCAGACCCAGCAGGGCAAAGGGGTCGTGGTGGCGGGCGGTGAGGAGACGTTCGACGGATTGGTGCATGTGGGTCACTCGTATTGGGCTCCGAGTTGGAGTGGCGCGGGAAGTCGCGACCGGGAGCATGTTTTTCGAAGCTGTTTGCCTGGGATCATACCCGCATGCATCCCGGCGAAATAGGTTCTCAGGATAAGCACATCGGCTATGATTTCATTAATGGATGCGACGATATGCCCAGGGAACCGTTGAAACATTTTTTTGTCGTCATTCCGGCTTGGGCCGAAAGCCAGCGAAATCAACACGCTGGCCCCGGGTTCCCCCCCCGAGGGGAGGAACAGTGGGGTTGCAATATCTTCGTCAGTGCCCGAACCGAATGATTGAGAGAGGGAAATGAACGTGCAAAAAGAGTATCCGCGTTTTGTCAGCCTGCTGACCAAAAACACCGTCGCGCTGATTCTCGCCGGCGGCCGCGGCAGCCGCCTGAAGCAGTTGACCGATTGGCGCGCCAAGCCCGGGGTGCCCTTCGGCGGCAAGTTCCGCATCATCGATTTTCCGCTGTCCAACTGCATGAATTCAGGCATCCGCCGCCTCGGCGTCATCACCCAGTACAAGTCGCATTCGCTGATCAAGCACATCCAGCGCGGTTGGGGTTTCCTGCGCGGCGAATTCAACGAGTTCGTCGATCTGCTGCCGGCGCAGCAGCGGGTGGCGGAGGAGACCTGGTACAAGGGCACGGCCGACGCGATCTACCAGAACCTCGACATCCTGCGCGTCTACAAGCCGGAATACGTGCTGGTGCTGGCCGGCGACCACATCTACAAGATGGATTACGGCGAGATGATCGCCACCCACGTGCGTCACGAGGCCGACATGACTGTCGCCTGCATCGAGGTGCCGGTGGACGAAGCCAGCGCCTTCGGGGTCATGGCCACCAACGATGAGGGCCGTGTGGTCTCCTTCGCGGAGAAACCGGAGAATCCCGCGCCCATGCCCGGCAAACCGGACGTCGCGCTGTGTTCCATGGGCATCTACGTGTTCAACGCCGCCTTCCTGTTCGAGCAGCTGGTGCGCGACGCCGACGACTCCCACTCCGAGCACGACTTCGGCAAGAACATCATCCCCCACCTCATCCAGACCGGCTACCGCGTCTATGCCCACAGCTTCGCCGACAGTTGCGTGCACGGCGAGGACGAGCCCGTCTACTGGCGCGACGTGGGGACCGTGGATGCCTACTGGGAGGCCAACCTGGACCTGGCGCGCATCACCCCGGAACTCAATCTCTACGACAAGGACTGGCCGATCTGGACCTACCAGGAGCAGTTGCCGCCGGCCAAGTTCGTCTTCGACGAGGAGAATCGTCGCGGCATCGCGGTCGATTCCATGGTGTCCGGCGGCTGCATCATCAGCGGCGCCACGGTGCGCCGTTCCGTGCTGTTCTCCAACGTGCACGTGCGCGAGGGCGCCTATCTGGAGGAAGCCGTGGTGCTGCCGGACGTGCGCATCGGCGAGGGTGCCATCCTCAAGCGGGTGGTCATCGACAAGGGCTGCACCATCCCGCCGGGCATGAGCATCGGCGTCAACCGCGCCGACGACGAGAAGTTCTTCCATGTCACCGGACAGGGCATCACCCTGGTCACTCCGGAAATGCTGGGGCAGGCATACCATCACTTCAGGTGAGTGGCGAGTGGCAAGTAGCGAGTGGCGAGTAGCAAGTAGAATCCGCTACTTGCGACTGGCCACTTGCGATTAGCTCCCCATGCTCCACCTCGTGCTCTGCTGGCATTTCCACCAGCCCGATTACCGCGACGCCGACGGGCGTTACCAACTGCCCTGGACCTACCTGCACGCGGTCAAGGACTATGCCGACATGGCGGCCCATCTGGAGGCCGCGCCCAACCTGGCCTGCGTCGTCAATTTCGTGCCGACCCTGACGGCGCAGTTGCTGGACTATGCCGACCAATTCGCCACGGGCGATGTGCGTGATCCCCTGTTGGACCGGCTGCTGGATCCCTTGCTGGATGAGCTCGCGCCGGCCGCGAAGCGCAACCTGGTGGAGCAGTGCTTCAAGGTCAACCATCCCACCATGCTGGAGCCTTTCCCCGCCTACCGGCGCCTCTACACCCTGTGGAAGACCGTCGAGGAAATTGGCGAGGCGGGACTGACCTATCTATCCGGCCAATACCTGGCCGATCTGGTGACCTGGTACCACCTGGCCTGGACCGGCGAGGCCGTGCGGCGGTCGCGTCCCGACCTGCTGGCGCTGATGGAGAAGGGCGAAGCCTTTACCCTGGCCGAACGGCGCGCCCTGTTCGACCTCTACGGCGAAGTCGTCGGCGGCCTGCTGCCCCGTTACCGGCGCATGGCCGAGCGTGGCCAGATCGAACTGTCGGCCACCCCGCACAGCCATCCCATCCTGCCCCTGCTGCTGGATTTCGGCGCGGCGCGGGAGGCCCGCCCCGACCTGCCCGTCCCCGTCGCGCCGGCCTATCCGGGCGGCGCCGAGCGGGCCAGGGTGCACGTGGACGCGGCCCTGGCCGACCACGCGGAACATTTCGGCCAGCCGCCCAGGGGTTTCTGGCCCGCCGAGGGTGGCGTCTCCGAGGCCGGCATCCGCCTGCTGTCCGACGCCGGGGTCAAGTGGGCCGCCAGCGGCGAGGGCGTGCTGCGCCACAGCCTGTCCGCCCTGAACCTGGATCTGAGCCGCAAGGCGGAATGGTCCACCACCCCCTACCTGCTGCCGGGCACCGACACCGCGCTGTTCTTCCGCGACGACCACCTGTCCGATCTCATCGGCTTCGAATACAAGGGCTGGTTCGGCGCCGACGCGGTGCGCCATTTCATCCACGCCCTGGAGGAGGTGCGCCGCCACGCCACCGGCTCCCATCCGGTGGTCAGTGTCATCCTGGACGGCGAGAACGCCTGGGAGTACTACCCCTACAACGGCTTCTTCTTTCTTTCCGAGCTCTACGCCGAGCTGCTGGCCACGCCCAATATCCGCACCACCACCTTCTGCGACTACCTGGAAGTGTTCCCGGATTCCCCCCAGCCCCTTTCCCGCCTGGTGGCGGGCAGCTGGGTCTACGGCGACTTCGCCACCTGGATGGGGGACGCGGCCAAGAACCGGGGCTGGGACTGGCTGGTGGCCGCCAAGCAGGCCTTCGACGCGGCGCCCGCCGACCGCCGCGCGGCGGCCGAGCCTCTGCTGCGTTCCTGCGAAAGCTCCGACTGGTTCTGGTGGTTCGGCGATTACAACCCGGCCGACGCGGTGGAGAGTTTCGACCGGGTCTACCGGCAGAAGCTGAAGCGCCTGTATCAAACCCTGGGCGCCACCCCGCCCGACTACCTCAATCATCCCCTTTGCCATGGCGGCGGCGGCATGGAAGCCGGCGGCGTCATGCGTCGTGGCGGCTGAACGCACCGCCGATTCCCATTTCCCATTTCCCATTTCCCGCTCTCGATGCCCAAATCCGTCACCCTCCTGATTGGCGTCCACGCCCACCAGCCCGTCGGCAACTTCCCGGAAGTCATGGAGGATGCCCACCAGCGCTGCTACAAGCCCTTCCTGGAAACCGTGTACCAGTACCCGGAATTCCGCTTCGCCCTGCATTCCTCCGGCTGGCTGCTGGAATGGCTGATGACCCACAAGCCGGAGGACATGGCGCTCCTGCGCAAGATGGCGGAACGGGGCCAGGTGGAGTTCTTCGGCGCCGGCGACATGGAACCGGTGCTGGCGGTGATTCCCTACCGGGACCGCATGAGCCAGTTGGCCGCCATGTCGGATCGGCTGGAGCAGTACTTCCTGCAACGTCCCCAGGGCGCCTGGCTCACCGAGCGGGTCTGGGAGGCCACCGTGGTGCCGGCCCTGGCCGATTCCGGCATCCGCTACGTGATGGTGGACGACTACCACTTCCTCTGCTCCGGCAGCCCCCGGGAGACGCTCAACGGCTATCACACCACCGAGGAGGACGGCCGCCGCCTCGACCTGTTCCCCATCTCGGAAGCGCTGCGCTACCGCCTGCCCTTCGCCCCGGCCCACGAGGCGGTGGCCTACATCGAATCCCTGGCTGACGACACCGGCCACTCGGCCGCCATCTACTTCGACGACATCGAGAAATTCGGCATCTGGCCGGAGACCTACCACTGGGTCTACGAGAAGCACTGGCTGAAGGACTTCATCGAGGGGGTGCTGGCCTCCAGGGTGATCCAGAGCGCCCACTTCCACGACTACCACCGGGAAGCGCCGTCGCGCGGCGTGGTCTACCTGCCCACCGTGTCCTACAGCGAGATGGGCGAATGGACCCTGCCGGCCGCCGCCGCCCGGCGCTACGCCGAACTGGTCCACGCCGCCCAGCACGAAGGCGTCCTGGAACGGGACCGGCCCTTCATCCGCGGCGGCATCTGGAAGAACTTCCTCACCCGCTACCCGGAAGCCAACTGGGCGCACAAGCGCATGCTCGGCCTGTCCGCCCGGCTCGCCGCCCTGCCGGAAGCCCTGCTGCGCCAGGACCTGGTGGAACTGCTGCACGAGGCCCAGGCCAACGACGCCTACTGGCACGGCCTGTTCGGCGGCATCTACCTGCCCCACCTGCGGCGCGCCGTCTGGCATGCCATGCTGCAACTCGAACGCCGTCTGGATGCCCTGCAAACCCGCCCCGCGAGCGCCTCCGGCGACCTCGATCTGGATGGCATCGACGAAGTGTTCATGAGTAGCCTGGCCCTGCAGGCCGTGTTGCGTCCGGACAAGGACGCGGCCCTCATCGAACTATCCAGCTATCCCCTCGCCCAGAACTTCGGCGACACCCTCAAGCGCTACGAGGAGCACTACCACCACAAGGCCGCCAGCGGCCAGGCCAGGGAGCACGATGGCGAGGGCATCGCCTCGGCCCATGACGTGGTGCGCTTCAAGCACGAGATCAAGCCCGAGGACCTGACCCCCGACAGCCGCAGCCGCGGCCTGTTCGTGGAATCCTGGACCGACTACGAATCCAAGCGGCCGGTGGAATATTCCAGCAGCGTGGTCCAGGGCGGCGCGGCACTGTGCATGGGCCAGGCCGGCGAAACCCGCGTCGCCAAGATTTACACCGTGAAGGACAACAAACTTAGCGTCGCCCTCAAGGCCGTTGGCCAGGGCCGCCTGTCCAGCCGCCTGAACCTGGCCATCCCCTGCTGCGACGGCCCGGCGGGCCGCTATGTGGTCAACGGTGGGATTCCCGGCGGCTTCGGCCAGTCCTTCACCTGGACCGACCTCAAGGAACTGGCCCTGGAAGACCACTACCTGGGCGGCGCCATCCACCTTGCCAGCAACCTGCCGGCCCGCGTCAAGGTCCAGCCCCACATGACCGTGTCCCAGTCGGAAGCCGGCTTCGAGAAGATCATGCAGGCCGTGGAACTCACCTTCACCTGGGAAGTGGAAGGCCCCACCGAAATCCAGGTGGATCTGGAAGTCGTGCCGCTCAAGGCCGGCTGATAGAGTGCATGGTTTCGATCTGGAGAATGCGATGAGCGAACAAGTCATCCGTGCCGGCAAGGTGGTCTACATCACCTATTCCGTGCTCGACGAACACGGCAACATCTTCGGCCAGCAGGACATGCCGACCGGCTATGTGCAGGGCGGCAACAGCGGGCTGTTCGCCTCGGTGGAGCGGGCCCTGGAAGGCAAGAAGGAAGGCGACCAGGTGGAAGCCCGGGTACCCCCGGAGGAAGCCTTCGGCGATCCCGATCCCAACCTGATCATCAACGATGACCTGGAAAACCTGCCCCCCATGCTGCGCAGCGTGGGCGCCCAGGCGGAGATGCAGAACGACGCCGGCGACGTCCTCACCTTCCGGGTGGTGGAGATCAAGGACGGCATGGTCACCCTGGACGGCAACAATCCCCTGGCCGGCAAGAACTGCATCGTGGCCGCCACGGTGGTGTCCGTGCGCGATGCCACCGCGGAGGAGATGAAGAACGGGTTTCCGGTGGAGCAGGGGGCTCCGAGAATTCACTGAGCTTGGGCGGTCGGCTGCACTGGCCGACCAGTGGGCTCCGAAGGTTCGAGGCTCGAAGGTCGCAGTGATCTTCGCTGCGGTCACCGTCGACGGCGCACGTCACACCGGGTTTCGGTTTTTTGCCCTATGCATACAACCGACCAGTCAACCGTTTCAACACCAGATTCCGGATGCAAAAAAACAAAGCCCGCACATGCGGGCTTTGTCGTTTCTGCGCGGGGCCGGGCTCAGCCCAGGGTATCCGCCCAGATGTTGTCGTGCCAGGACTGGCCGTAGGCGAAGTCCAGCTCGCTGTGCAGCGGGTTGGCGCCGCCCGTGGGCTGGCGTTCGTACACCTTCTTCTCGGGGCTGTAACGCATGACCACGGCGATGGCGCCGGAGGTCTTGTCCGAGGTCACCGAGTAGCTGGTGCTGCCGATCACCGGCACCGGCTCGGGCTGGCGGCCGTTGAACAGGTCGATGATGGCGGCGGCGCAAATCTTGGCCTGGTTGTTGGAGACGTGGGCCGATTTGGGCATGTTGGACAGGACCGGGTCGCCGACGATGTGGATGTTGGGCACCGAGGTGGATTCATAGGTGATGTTGTCGATGCCGCACCAGCGGTCCAGGGCGTCGTTGCGGACGCCGGCGTCCTTGCACAGCTTGGGCGCCCGCTGCCAGGGGATGATGTTGACCACGTCAGCCTTGACGTCCTCGAATTCGCTGCTGACGACCATGGTCTTGTGGTTGAAGGCGGTCACCATGTTGTTGGGTCGGTGATCGATCATGCCGGGATAGAGTTCCTTCCAGGCGGCCTTGAACATGGGGCCCTTGGAAACCACGTCGAAGTGCCCGTCCAGCATGATGATCTTGGACTTGGGCTTGTGCTGCTTGAAGTAGTGCGCGGCGACGCTAGCGCGCTCGTAGGGGCCGGACACGCAGCGGCCGGGGGGCGGCGGCGAGGCGATGAGGAACACGCCGCCGTCGGGCATGGCTTCGAGTTGCTTGCGCAGAAGCAGGGTATCGGGGCCGGCGCGGAAGGAATGCACCACCTTCTTGGCCGCGTAGGCCTCGTCCCAGCCCTGTACCGACTCGGTCGCCCATTCCATGCCCGGTGCCAGCACCAGGCGGTCATAGGCGATCTTCTTGCCACTCTTGGTCATCACCAGGCGCTTTTCGCCATCCACGCCGGTGACCCAGTCCTTCACCATCTTGATGCCGTATTTGGGCAGGTTGTCGTAGCTCTTGACCAGGGCGTCGAAGGTCTGGAAACCACCGATCACCCAGTTGGACATCGGGCAGGAGGTGAATTTGTCGTTCGGTTCGATCAGGGTGACCTTGATGTTCGGATCCCACATGCGCAGGTACTTGGCGCAGGTGGCGCCGCCGAAGCCGGCACCCACCACCACGACGTGGGGTTGCGCCTTGGTGGTCTTGGCATGGGCGGCCAGGGGGGCGATGGAAGCCGCGAAGGTGGCGGCGGACGACTTCAGAAAATCGCGTCGATTCAGGCTCATGTTCGTTTCCTCGTGATTCTTCGGATGTACGCTTACTTCAGCTTGGAGAAGTACTCGGCCAGTTGCCCGATTTCCTCGGGGGTGAAGCCGTTCATGTACTTGCGCATCACGGTGGTTTCCCGTTTGCCAGCACGCTGTTCCAGCATGGCTTCCTGCAAATACGCCTTCTCCTGGCCGGCCAGGCTGGGCACCGCGCCCAGGCTCTGTCCGCCGGGTCCGTGGCAGGTGACGCAGGTGGATGCCAGCAGGCGGACGCGCGGGTTATCGCTGGCCTGGGCGGACAGGCACGGTCCCAGGCCGGCCAGCACTGCGATGGCAAGGAAGCTTCTTCTGATCATGACGACTCCTCGGGTTGCACACACACGAAAATTGCCCGTCGAACGAACGGCGGGCGCCTCTTGAAAGCTGATCGGATTAAGGGGTGGCCCTGGTAGTGGGCCGGCGAACCGCGTTTACCGGGGGGTGTGCCCCGGCTGGCGCGCCGCAGAAATGCGCCGGGTCCTGAGACGGCCCGGCGTGGGCTCGATTCTTCTTCGTCTTCTTGCTGGCTGGCATGGCTGTCTCCGTCCAAAGCTAAGTTTGATCTTAGTCAAACAAGATATGGACGTCTTTATATAGAAAATAAATCGAATATGCAAATATTCAAATGTA
>VGVT01000010.1 GCA_016873935.1 Betaproteobacteria bacterium
TGAGCCGACATCGAGGTGCCAAACTCCGCCGTCGATGTGAACTCTTGGGCGGAATCAGCCTGTTATCCCCAGAGTACCTTTTATCCGTTGAGCGATGGCCCTTCCATACAGAACCACCGGATCACTAGGACCTGCTTTCGCATCTGCTCGACTTGTGGGTCTCGCAGTTAAGCTGGCTTATGCCCTTGCACTATCAACACGATTTCCGACCGTGTCTAGCCAACCTTCGTGCTCCTCCGTTACCTTTTGGGAGGAGACCGCCCCAGTCAAACTGCCTACCATGCACGGTCCCCGACCCCGATCAGGGGCCCAGGTTAGAACCTCAACGACACCAGGGTGGTATTTCAACGTTGGCTCCACGGCAACTGGCGTCACCGCTTCACAGCCTCCCACCTATCCTACACAAGTCCCGTCAAAGTCCAATGCAAAGCTACAGTAAAGGTTCATGGGGTCTTTCCGTCTAGCCGCGGGGAGATTGCATCTTCACAAACACTTCAATTTCGCTGAGTCTCGGGAGGAGACAGTGTGGCCATCGTTACGCCATTCGTGCGGGTCGGAACTTACCCGACAAGGAATTTCGCTACCTTAGGACCGTTATAGTTACGGCCGCCGTTTACCGGGGCTTCGATCAAGAGCTTGCACCCCATCACTTAACCTTCCGGCACCGGGCAGGCGTCACTCCCTATACGTCCTCTTTCGAGTTTGCAGAGAGCTGTGTTTTTGTTAAACAGTCGCAGCCACCATTTCACTGCAACCCCATCGTGCTTCGTCCGCGAGGAACTACACACTACCGGGGCACACCTTTTCCCGAAGTTACGGTGTCAATTTGCCGAGTTCCTTCTCCCGAGTTCTCTCAAGCGCCTTAGGATTCTCACCCTGCCCACCTGTGTCGGTTTGCGGTACGGTCACTCTTCAACTGAAGCTTAGAGGCTTTTCTTGGAAGCTTAGGATCAACCACTTCGGTCCACATGGGACCTCGTCATCACGCCTCAGCTTAGCCCCCCGGATTTGCCTAAGGGGCACGCCTACACGCTTAAACCGGGACATCCAACACCCGGCTGGCCTACCTTTCTCCGTCCCCCCATCGCATTGAAGAGCGGTACAGGAATATTGACCTGTTTCCCATCAGCTACGCATCTCTGCCTCACCTTAGGGGCCGACTCACCCTGCGCCGATGAACGTTGCGCAGGAAACCTTGGGCTTCCGGCGAACGGGACTTTCACCCGTTTTATCGCTACTCATGTCAGCATTCGCACTTCCCATACCTCCAGCATGCCTCACAGCACACCTTCGCAGGCCTAGGGAACGCTCCTCTACCATGTGCGCCTGATTCAAAGCGCCTGCCAGCTCCCACGATGTCCATCACTTCCACCCACTCGACCGTGAGGGGAAGCTTTGGTCTCGGCCGCGCTGCGCGCTTAACTTGCTTCGCAAGTTAGCCTCGCCCAGCTTTCGTGCCTTCGTTTGCTGGCGCCTTGAATCAGGCGCACATCCCAAGCTTCGGTTACGTGCTTAGCCCCGTTACATCTTCCGCGCAGGACGACTCGACCAGTGAGCTATTACGCTTTCTTTAAAGGATGGCTGCTTCTAAGCCAACTTCCTGGCTGTCTATGCCTTCCCACTTCGTTTACCACTTAGCACGTCATTGGGGACCTTAGCTGTGGGTCTGGGTTGTTTCCCTCTTGACGATGGACGTTAGCACCCACCGTCTGTCTCCCGTGCTCGCACTTCTCGGTATTCGGAGTTTGCTATGGCGGGGTAGGTCTAGACGACCCCCCCAACCATTACAGTGCTCTACCCCCGAGAGTGATACACGAGGCGCTACCTAAATAGCTTTCGAGGAGAACCAGCTATCTCCGGATTTGTTTAGCCTTTCACCCCTATCCACAGCTCATCCCCTAGTTTTGCAACACTAGTGGGTTCGGTCCTCCAGTGCGTGTTACCGCACCTTCAACCTGGCCATGGATAGATCATCCGGTTTCGGGTCTACGCCCAGCTACTGAACGCCCTGTTCAGACTCGCTTTCGCTGCGCCTCCCCTATTCGGTTAAGCTCGCAACTGAACGTAAGTCGCTGACCCATTATACAAAAGGTACGCAGTCACCCCTGCTTCAAACACCCTCCGGGTGTTTTCGCAGGGCTGACCGTCGTCTCGAATACTGCGTATTCAAGCCAACAGTCACCACTTCACTCCCCTTTAGCCTTTTGATGCGTCTCGCGCTACGCGCTCGGGCATCAAAGAACCCAAAGGTGCTTGAAGCAGGGGCTCCCACTGTTTGTATGCATGCGGTTTCAGGATCTATTTCACTCCCCTCCCGGGGTTCTTTTCGCCTTTCCCTCACGGTACTGGTTCACTATCGGTCGATCACGAGTATTTAGCCTTGGAGGATGGTCCCCCCATCTTCAGACAGGATTACACGTGTCCCGCCCTACTTGTCGCGCGCTCAGTTCCACGAAGTCGTTTTCGAATACGGGGCTATCACCCGCTATGGCCGGACTTTCCAGACCGTTCTCCTAACGTCTCCGCTAAATCGCGCAGGCTCGTCCCATTTCGCTCGCCACTACTTTGGGAATCTCGGTTGATTTCTTTTCCTCGAGCTACTGAGATGTTTCAGTTCACCCGGTTCGCTTCACTGACCCTATGTATTCAGGCCAGGATACCCCGAAGGGTGGGTTTCCCCATTCGGACATCTCCGGATCAAAGCTTCGTTGCCAGCTCCCCGGAGCTTTTCGCAGGCTCGCACGTCCTTCATCGCCTGTGATCGCCAAGGCATCCACCACATGCACTTAGTCACTTGACCCTATAACCTTGAACCCTCTCGCGAGGCTTCACTGCTACAGGTGTGTTTGTCTCGCCCTGCCCGACTAAAAGCAGGACGCGACGCAATCAAACCCAGTTTCAATCCGTATCTCATCAATACGAACTGAACTTCTTCTTCCGCTTTGTTAAAGAACTCACAGCCTCACCGTAAACGGTGAGCAGTGAACGCATAACGTTCACTGCTCACAATTCAGCCAGGTCACTTCCCGTTGTAAATGGTGGAGGATGACGGGATCGAACCGACGACCCCCTGCTTGCAAAGCAGGTGCTCTCCCAGCTGAGCTAATCCCCCGTTAAGGTTTGGTACCGGCGCATGCTGCGTTGCTCAATGCCTTGTGTGCACTAGCACACGGCGGCATTTCGCGCCTTGCACTGCTTGGTCCCAATCCTTAACGGCAGGAACCAGCACCTTGATCTGGTGGGCCAGGTTGGATTCGAACCAACGACCCCCGCCTTATCAAGACGGTGCTCTAACCGACTGAGCTACTAGCCCGTAGCTTTCCATCTACAACAGCCTTGAGGTGTGAACATTGAGCTAAGTACGCTCTAGAAAGGAGGTGATCCAGCCGCACCTTCCGATACGGCTACCTTGTTACGACTTCACCCCAGTCATGGATCACTCCGTGGTAATCGCCCCCCTCGCGGTTAGGCTAACTACTTCTGGAGCAACCTACTCCCATGGTGTGACGGGCGGTGTGTACAAGGCCCGGGAACGTATTCACCGCGACATGCTGATCCGCGATTACTAGCGATTCCGACTTCACGCAGTCGAGTTGCAGACTGCGATCCGGACTACGATCGGCTTTGTGGGATTGGCTCCCCCTCGCGGGTTGGCAACCCTCTGTACCGACCATTGTATGACGTGTGAAGCCCTACCCATAAGGGCCATGAGGACTTGACGTCATCCCCACCTTCCTCCGGTTTGTCACCGGCAGTCTCACTAGAGTGCCCTTTCGTAGCAACTAGTGACAAGGGTTGCGCTCGTTGCGGGACTTAACCCAACATCTCACGACACGAGCTGACGACAGCCATGCAGCACCTGTGTCCAGATTCCCTTTCGGGCACCCCCAGATCTCTCCAGGGTTCCTGGCATGTCAAGGGTAGGTAAGGTTCTTCGCGTTGCATCGAATTAATCCACATCATCCACCGCTTGTGCGGGCCCCCGTCAATTCCTTTGAGTTTCAACCTTGCGGCCGTACTCCCCAGGCGGTCAACTTCACGCGTTAGCTTCGCTACTGAAAGATTCCTCTCCCAACAGCCAGTTGACATCGTTTAGGGCGTGGACTACCAGGGTATCTAATCCTGTTTGCTCCCCACGCTTTCGTGCATGAGCGTCAGTGTCATCCCAGGAGGCTGCCTTCGCCATCGGTGTTCCTCCGCATCTCTACGCATTTCACTGCTACACGCGGAATTCCACCTCCCTCTGACACACTCTAGTCTCCCAGTTCCAAACGCAGTTCCCAGGTTAAGCCCGGGGATTTCACGTCTGGCTTAAGAAACCGCCTGCGCACGCTTTACGCCCAGTAATTCCGATTAACGCTCGCACCCTACGTATTACCGCGGCTGCTGGCACGTAGTTAGCCGGTGCTTCTTCTTACGGTACCGTCATCCACCCCCCGTATTAGGAGAGGCGATTTCTTTCCGTCCGAAAGCGGTTTACAACCCGAAGGCCTTCTTCCCGCACGCGGCATGGCTGGATCAGGGTTGCCCCCATTGTCCAAAATTCCCCACTGCTGCCTCCCGTAGGAGTCTGGGCCGTGTCTCAGTCCCAGTGTGGCGGATCATCCTCTCAGACCCGCTACAGATCGTCGCCTTGGTGGGCCTTTACCCCACCAACTAGCTAATCTGACATCGGCCGCTCGTATAACGCGAGGTCTTTCGATCCCCCGCTTTCCCCCTCAGGGCGTATGCGGTATTAGCGTAACTTTCGCTACGTTATCCCCCATTACACGGTACGTTCCGATGCATTACTCACCCGTTCGCCACTCGCCACCAGGGTTGCCCCCGTGCTGCCGTTCGACTTGCATGTGTAAAGCATGCCGCCAGCGTTCAATCTGAGCCAGGATCAAACTCTTCAGTTCAATCTTGTTACTCTAAGTTCGTCTACCGAAATAGACCGCTTATCACTCTTCAGAAATTAACTGACTAGTGCAAGCATTAGGTTTTCTCTTCGCTTCCTCTACCCAGATCCTCACCCAGATAGATTCCACTCAGCCCAATGCCCACACCTTAAGGCTGTAAGTAACTTGTTAAAGAACTGTTTTTACTGCGTTTTTCACCGTCTCGCGGGAAATCCGCGGCGACGGGAGACCGGCATTATAGGGGGCTAAAAACTTCGGTCAAGCTTTTGTTGCAAGATTTTTTCAGGCCTGCGCCAACCCCCTGTTGTGTCAGGGAGTTAGCATCCATCGCTTCCAGCGCGGGAGGCCCACTTGCGGGCCATGACAGCCCATCAATGCAGCGTAACCCGGGCGAAACGGCGCTTGCCGACCTGGACGACGACGGAAGCCCCCTTGGCCACCAGCAAGCCCTTGTCGCTCACCTTCTCACCATCCAGCTTGACGCCGCCACCGGCGATGCTGCGCATGGCCTCGGAGGTGCTGGGCACCAGACCGGCCAACTTAAGCAACTGGGTAACGGGCAAGCCGGCTTCCGGCGCATCGACGCTAAACTCGGGCAAGTCCTCGGGTATCGCACCCTGACGGAAGCGCGCCTCGAAATCAGCCAATGCCGCCTCGGCCGCGGCGCGGTCGCGGAAGCGGGTGATGATCTCCTGGGCGAACATCACCTTGATGTCGCGTGGATTGCGTCCCTCCTCCACATCCCGCTTCCACAGGCGGATTACCGCCAGCGGCTCGAAGGAAAGCAGCTCGATGTAGCGCCACATGAGTTCGTCGGAAACGGACATCAGCTTGCCGAACTGCTCCTGCGGGGAGTCGGTAATGCCGACGTAATTGCCCAGCGACTTGGACATCTTGTTGACCCCGTCCAGCCCCTCCAGCAGGGGCATGGTCAGGATGCACTGGGGCTTCTGGCCGAAATGCTTCTGTAACTCCCGGCCCATGAGCAGGTTGAACTTCTGGTCGGTGCCGCCAAGTTCCAGGTCCGCCTCCAGCGCCACCGAGTCGTAGCCCTGGATCAGCGGGTAGAGGAACTCGTGGATGGCGATGGGCTGGTTGCCCTGGTAGCGCTTGCTGAAATCATCCCGTTCCAGCATGCGGGCCACTGTGTGGGTAGCGGCCAGCTTGATCATGTCGGCGGCGCTCATGCCGCCCATCCAGCGGGAATTGAATTCCACCTCAGTCTTTTCCGGGTCCAGGATCTTGAACACCTGGGCCTGGTAGGTGCGGGCGTTGAGTTCCACCTGTTCCGGCGACAGGGGCGGCCGGGTGGTGTTCTTGCCGGTGGGATCGCCGATCATGCCCGTGAAGTCACCGATGAGGAACACGGCCTGGTGGCCCAGGTCCTGCAACTGGCGCATCTTGTTGAGCAGCACGGTATGGCCCAGGTGCAGATCGGGGGCGGTGGGATCAAAACCGGCCTTGACCCGCAGGGGCTTGCCGGTTTTCAGTTTCTCCACCAATTCGGCCTCGACGAGCAACTCGTCGCAGCCGCGCTTGATGACAGCCAGGGCGTCTTCGAGGGAATGCATGGGATTTTCGGCGGGAGGAATGGTTGGAGCGGGTGATGGGAATCGAACCCACGTCTAAAGCTTGGGAAGCTCTCGTTCTACCATTGAACTACACCCGCGATGTAAACTCGCGGCCCCGAATGCTACTGGATTTCAAGGGCGCCACAAAGTGATCACCCTGCTCATCAACGGCCAGCCGAGGCAGTTTCCGGCACCGCTTTCCATCGCCGAGTTGATGTTCGCGCTGGATCTGGCGGGCAAGCGCATCGCCGTCGAAAAAAACGGTGAGATCGTGCCGCGCAGCCAGCATGGCGACGCCCAAGTCGCCGATGGCGACCAGCTTGAGATCGTCGTCGCCGTGGGCGGCGGCTGAGTCGCCTTACCCCTATTCCGTTCTCACAGGTTCGAAACAAATGGATGAACTCGTCATTGCCGGCAAGGCCTATTCCTCCCGCCTGCTGGTGGGCACCGGCAAGTACAAGGATTTTTCCGAGACCCGCGCCGCCCTCGATGCTTCCGGCGCCCAGATCGTCACGGTCGCCATCCGCCGCACCAACATCGGCCAGGATCCCAACCAGCCCAGCCTGCTCGACGCGGTACCGCCCAGCCGCTTCACCTACCTGCCCAACACCGCCGGCTGCTATACGGCGGACGACGCCATCCGCACCCTGCGCCTGGCGCGGGAACTGCTGGACGGCCACGACCTCGTCAAGCTGGAGGTACTGGGCGATCCGCAAAGCCTGTATCCCAACGTGGTGGAAACCCTGAAGGCCGCCGAGGTGCTGATCCAGGACGGCTTCAAGGTCATGGTCTATACCAGCGACGACCCCATCGTCGCCAAGCAGCTCGAGGACCTGGGCTGCGTCGCGGTCATGCCGCTGGCCTCGCTCATCGGCTCCGGCATGGGCATCCTCAACCCCTGGAATCTGCAGATCATTTTCGACAGGCTTTCAGTGCCCGTCATCGTCGATGCCGGTGTCGGCACCGCCTCCGACGCGGCCATCGCCATGGAACTCGGTTGTGACGCGGTGCTCATGAATACCGCCATCGCCGGAGCGAAGAATCCGGTGCTCATGGCCTCGGCCATGCGCAAGGCGGTCGAGGCCGGGCGCGAGGCCTACCTGGCGGGGCGCGTCCCGAAGAAGATCTACCAGGCCAGTCCCTCCTCCCCCACCTCGGGCCTGATCGGTTCCTGAGCGTCAACGGGCCGGCAAACGTATCGGCCCGGCCCAACCATGTCCGCGGAAGTCCAGCACCGTCCCATCCGTTCCTTCGTCCTGCGCGCCGGTCGCCTGGGCACCGGCCAGCAGAAGGCGCTCGAAGAACTGGGCCCGCGCTATGTCCTGCCCTACCAGTCCGCACCACTCGACCTGGCCGCCAGCTTCGGCCGGGAAGCCCCCAGGGTATTGGAAATCGGTTTCGGCATGGGCCAGGCGACGGCGGAGATCGCCCGCGAACATCCGGATATCGATTACCTGGGCGTGGAGGTACACACCCCCGGCGTCGGCGCCCTGCTCAAGCTCATCGGCGAACAGGGCATCGCCAACCTGCGCATCGTCCAGCACGACGCGGTGGAAGTGCTGCGCCACATGATCCCGCAAGCCGGACTGGACGGCATCCACATCTTCTTCCCCGATCCCTGGCACAAGAAACGCCATCACAAGCGCCGCCTGATCCAGCCCGCCTTCGCCCAGTTGCTGGCGGAGCGGCTCAAGCCCGGCGGCTATCTGCACCTGGCCACAGATTGGGAGGACTACGCCCGGCAGATGCTGGAGGTGCTCGGCGCCACCCCGCTGCTGCGCAACAGCGCCGAGACCTACGCGCCGCGTCCGCACTACCGCCCGCTCACCAAGTTCGAGCAACGCGGCATGCGTTTAGGGCATGGCGTGTGGGACCTGGTCTTCCTGCGTGTCTGAACTGCGCCCGCGCTAACGCCGAAACCACGGCGCATCTGTCGGCCCGCCGACAGGCCCGCGCGCCCGCATCGCCATCCAGCCGCCTGCACCCCCGGCCTGGCGGAGGCGGACATCTGGCACGGGAAGTGCAAGTCATGACCACCCCCACACCGGGAGAACGCCATGTTCGCCTGGATCATCGAAGGCGACGGACATCGCCCCATGCTGCGCTTCGAGGATGGCCGTACCGGCATCCCGGTGAACCTGCGCCTGCTCAGCCGGCGCGAATTCCTGGAACTGCTGGGGCGTCGGGTCGAGGTGCGTTCGCAACTCTCGCCCGATCACTACACGGTGCGTTTTGCAGGCGCGGACGAACCCCGCACCGCTTGAGCCGGGCGCCTTCCCCTCCCGAGCCTCCCTAGCGCGAAAATTCAGACTGCGCCGTACGCAGCCCGGCGGATCGCCGCTACAATCCGCCAACTTCTTAATTTGCAAGCAGAAGCCATGCAAAGCAGCGAAATCCGCCGCCAGTTTCTCGACTATTTCGCCAGCCAGGGCCATACCCCCGTCGCCTCCAGCCCGCTCATTCCGGGCAACGACCCCACCCTGCTGTTCACCAACGCCGGCATGGTGCAGTTCAAGGATGTGTTCCTGGGCCGGGAGTCGCGCCCCTATGTGCGCGCAGCTTCAAGCCAGCGTTGCGTGCGCGCCGGCGGCAAGCACAACGACCTGGAGAACGTCGGCTACACCGCGCGGCACCACACCTTCTTCGAAATGCTGGGCAATTTCAGCTTCGGCGACTACTTCAAGCGCGACGCCATTCGCTACGCCTGGGAATTCCTCACCGTCACCCTTGCCATTCCCAAAGAGAAACTCTGGGTCACCGTCTACCGCGACGACGACGAGGCCTATGCCATCTGGGCCGACGAGATCGGTGTGCCACGGGACCGCATCACCCGCATCGGCGACAAGGCCGGGCAGAAGTACCACTCCGACAACTTCTGGCAGATGGGCGACACCGGCCCCTGCGGCCCCTGCACGGAAATCTTCTACGACCACGGCCCGGAAGTCGCTGGCGGCCCGCCCGGAACGCCCGAAGAAGACGGCGACCGCTACATCGAAATCTGGAACCTGGTGTTCATGCAATACAACCGCGACGAAGCCGGCGTGCTGCATCCGCTGCCCAAGCCCTCGGTGGACACCGGCATGGGCCTGGAGCGCATCTCCGCGGTCATGCAGCACGTGCATTCCAACTACGAGATCGACCTGTTCCAGGCGCTCATCAATGCCGCCATGAGGGAAACCGGGGCGACAGACGCCGGCAACAATTCACTGAAGGTGATCGCCGACCACATCCGCGCCTGTTCCTTCCTCATTGTCGACGGCATCATCCCCGGCAACGAGGGGCGCGGCTACGTGCTGCGCCGGGTCATCCGCCGCGCCATCCGCCATGGCTACAAGCTGGGCTGCAAGACCCCCTTCTTCCACAGGCTGGTGGCCGATCTCGCCGCCGTCATGGGCGAGGCCTATCCGGAACTGGTGGCCAATCAGGACCGCGTCACCGCCGTGCTCAGGCAGGAGGAGGAACGCTTCGCCGAGACCCTGGAGCACGGCATGGGCGTGCTCGAGGAGGCCATGGCCTCCGAGGACCGCATGCTCGACGGCGACACCGTGTTCAAGCTGTACGACACCTTCGGCTTCCCCCTCGACCTCACCGCCGACATCGCGCGGGAGCGGGGCATCACCGTCGACTTCGCCGGCTTCGAGGCAGCCATGGAACGGCAGCGTGAACGCGCCCGCGCCGCAAGCAAGTTCACCATGGGCAAGGGTCTGGAGTTCTCCGGGGAGAAGACCGAATTCGTGGGCTACGACAGCCTGGAACAGGAAAGCCGCGTCGTCGCCCTCTACAAGGACGGCACCCAGGTCGCCGATATCAGCGCCGGCGATCAGGCCGTCATCGTCCTCGACCGCACGCCGTTCTATGCCGAGTCCGGCGGCCAGGTCGGCGACATCGGCGAGATCGCCTGCGGCCATGGCAGCTTCGAGGTCGGCGACACCCAGAAAATCCAGGCCGACGTCTTCGGCCACAGCGGACGCCTCAGTGCCGGCCGGCTGGTTGTCGGCGATACGGTGAACGCGCGGGTCGACACCGAGGCCCGCCAGCGCGCCGCCTACAACCACTCCGCCACCCACCTCATGCATGCCGCCCTGCGCGCCGTGCTGGGCACGCACGTTGCGCAGAAAGGTTCCCTGGTCAACGCCGAGCGCACCCGCTTCGACTTCGCCCACCCGCAAGCGGTGACGGCGGAGGAGATCAAGCGCATCGAGGATCTGGTGAATGCCGAGATCCGCCGCAACCACCGCGTGGAAACCCGCCTCATGCAGCATGCCGACGCCATCAAGGCGGGGGCGATGGCCCTGTTTGGCGAGAAATACGGCGACGAGGTACGCGTGGTGGGCATGGGCGACTTTTCCACCGAGCTGTGCGGCGGCACCCACGTCAAGCGCACCGGTGACATCGGCCTGTTCAAGATCGTCGCCGAGAGCGGCGTCGCCGCCGGCATCCGCCGCATCGAGGCGGTCACCGGCCCCGGCGCGGTGACCACCGTGCAGGACCAGGAAAATACACTGCGCGAGGTGGCGGAACGCCTCAAAGCCCAGCCCGGCGAGGTGGCCGCGCGCATTCAGCAAATCCAGGATCAGGTCCGGGCTCTGGAGAAGGAACTCGCCCGCTACAAATCCAAGCTCGCCGGCAGCCAGAGCGACGACCTCCTTGCCCAAGCCATCGAAATCAGTGGAATCAAGGTGTTGGCCGCGACTATTGAAGGAGCGGATGCTAAAGCTTTACGGGAAATGGCCGATAAACTGCGTGACAGGCTGAAGTCCTGCGCCCTGGTGCTGGGCAGCGCGGTGGACGGCAGGGTGGCGCTGATCGCCGCTGTCACCGCCGACCTGACCGCCAGGGTAAAGGCCGGCGAACTGGTGAATCACGTGGCCGGCCAGGTGGGCGGCAAAGGTGGCGGCAAGGCCGACATGGCGCAAGCCGGTGGCAGCGACGCGGAGAAGTTGCCGGCCGCGCTGGCCTCGGTGGCGGACTGGGTACGCAGCAAACTTAACTGATGGCCCCCTGAAGGGGGCAAAAGGATGGACATCCATGTTCGGGTTCTTCAAACGCAAGAAAGCTGGCGAAGAGGATCCCCTCAGCGATCTGAAGACGGTCTCGCGCTGGATGCAGGGCCTGCCGGCGGGGGACATCTACACCGCCCAGGAACAGGTGGTACAGAGCCTGATCCAGTTCAACCACGCCGGTCTGGCACTGTCCAAGGAACGCCTGCAGGTGCTCATGCACCTGGACGAGCAGGCGCGCGAAATGCAGTACTCCCTGTGCATGCAGTATCTGCGCAACCCGCGCATGTCGAAGGTCATCGAATCGCGGCTGTGGACCGCCATCCACGCCTTCTACTGGGAAATCACGCGCGGCTATCACGCCTTCCTCATGGACTTCGTCGGTCATCCCGGCGGCAGCAAGCTGCAGTCCAGCATTCCCCTCCTCACCGCGCGCGCCCTGCGCGGCTTCGCGGACATCTTCAAGTGGCGCTATTTCCGCTACGAACGCATCGAGGACAAGCTCTGGCAGCGCCTGCACAACATTTACCGCATCGCCGAATTCGACGGCTTCCACAATACCCGCTTCAAGCTCTACCCCAGTGACGCCAAGCCTTCCAGCTGCATGGAGGAATACGTACAGGCCCTGCTGCTCTCCCCCCTCGGGGCTGGCAGCCTGACCCCCAAGCAGATGGAAATGGTGGATTTCTGGCTGGACAACTGGTCCGAATTCATCCCGCTGGAGGAACGCTTCGAGGCCAACCGGCATTTCTTCTACGTGGACACCGCGAAAGGGCAAAGCCTGAAGCCGGTGCGGGAAGATCTCGCCAGCGAACCGACCTTCCGCTACCTGAATACGGAACGTCTGATGGAATACCTGCAACAGACCGAGCGTTCCCTTAAAGCCGGCACACCCGCCGCCACGCTGGGCCTGGGCGAGGACTTCCGCCTGCCCGAAGGCTACGACCTGCTCTACCACGTCAGCAATGAATGGTCTCCCGCGCAGGACAGGGAGCGCCGCGGCAGCCCCCGCCACCCCGCCGAGGGGCGCTGTGAGGTGGTGCGCGATCTCGTCGGCATCTGCACGCGCCTGCGCACCGAAGAGGAAATCGCCTCCGGCACCATCCCCAATCAGCAGCTCAGCCCCGAGGAAATCCTCGACATCAAGCTGTACGGCTTCGTCACCGAGCGTACCAAGTCCGGGATCAGCCAGCGCCAGGCCGGCAGCCGCGATCTCAGTTCCGAGCAATGGCCCATGCACGATCGCAGCGATACAGGGTTAGGCATCCTCTTGAAGACCGAGGACAGCGAATGGGTACGAGTTGGCAAGCTGATCACCCTGCGTGTCGATCCGGCCCAGGGCTGGATTGTCGGTGTCATCCGCCGCATCACCCGCCTGCAGGATGACCAGCGCAAGATCGGTGTGCAGACCCTCAATGCCGCGCCGGTGGCGGTGCATATCGAACAGCACGAAGCCTCGCCCACTCTCAGCTATGCCGTGGACGGCACCGACTACAGCATGCAGCCGCCGGGTGACGCCCTGATCTTTCCCAAGCTGCCCGGCGACAACCTCATCATCCTGGAAGGTTCACGCTATGCGCACGGGCGGCAGTACCGCCTGCACGATCTCGACGGCTTCCGCCTGATCCGTCTGGAGAACGTGCGCGACAAGGGGGATGGCTGGCTGCTGGCGGTTTACAGCCAGCTGACCTGAGCATGCCGGCCGCGCGCCGCCTCCGCGCCTGGCCCGCGCGGCCGCTGGCGGCCCGACCCGCACCGATGACCGGAGACTCCCAGTGAAATCCGCAAAACCCGCCCTGCTCATCGTCGACGACGACCCGCTCATCACCGACACCCTGCATTTCGTGCTCTCCGACGACTTCGAAGTTTTCGTCGCCGAAAGCCGCCAGCAGGTCAAGAGCGTGCTGACGCAACTCGACGAAGCACCCCCGCTGGCACTGATCGATCTCGGTCTGCCGCCCACGCAGCACAAACCGGACGAGGGTTTCGCCCTCATCACGGATCTGCTCAACCACTCCAAGAAAACCCGCATCCTGGTGCTGTCCGGGCAGAACGACGAGGCCAACGCCCGTCACGCCCGCGCCCTCGGCGCCATCGACTTCATCGCCAAACCGGCCGAACCGGAGCAGATCAAGCGCGCCCTGCAATCCGCCTTGCGATTCGAGCAAGAAGTGGCCTCCGCGCCCCGTCCGGAAACGACCGACGACTCCAGCGGCATCATCGGCACCAGCTTCGCCGTCGACCGCCTGCGCAACCAGATCAAGCTCTACGCGGACGCGCCCTTCCCCGTGCTGATCGAGGGCGAATCCGGCAGCGGCAAGGAACTGGTGGCGAAGAGCCTGCATCAATGGGCTAAGCGCGGTGGCAAACCCTATCTCGCCCTCAACTGTGCGGCCATCTCCCCCACCCTGGTCGAGCCCACCCTGTTCGGCTACGCCAAGGGCGCCTTCACCGGCGCGACCCAGGCCCATTCCGGTTACTTCGAGGATGCGCGCGACGGCACCCTGTTCCTCGACGAGATCGGCGAACTCCCCATGGAACTCCAGGCCAAGCTGCTGCGCGTGCTGGAAAACGGCGAATTCCAGCGCGTCGGCGAAACCAGCAGCCGTTTTTCCAACGCCCGCATCGTCACCGCCACCAACCGCGACCTGCGCAAGGAAGTGCGCGAAGGCCGCTTCCGCGGCGACCTCTACCATCGCCTGTCGGTGTTTTCCGTGCACGTGCCGCCCCTGCGCGAACAGGCCGAGGACAAGCTGGCGTTGCTGGAGCATTTCCGCAAACAGTTTTCCGCGGAGGCGGACGTGCCCGCCTTCACCTTCGCGCCCGATGCCCAGCGCCTGTGGGAGGACTACCACTTCCCCGGCAACGTGCGCGAGTTGCGCAACATCGTCATCCGCCTCACCACAAAATATGCCGGCCGCACCGTCGGCGCCCGCGAACTCGAAGACGAATTCGACCTGGACGTGGTCAGCCCGGGCAGCATCCCCCTGCCCAGCGACGCCAACGCCCTGCAGGAATACGCCAAGTTCCACCTGCGCGGCGTGCACAGCTTCAACCTCGACCAGGTCATGAAGCAGTGGGAGAAAAGCTACGTCGAAGCCGCCCTGGGCATGACCCACGGCAATCTCTGTCGCAGGCCGCGAAAATCCTCGGCGTCAACCGCACCACGCTGTACAGCCGCATGCAGACCTACCAGAGCGACTGATCCGGCGGAGCACGCAGCGAGAAGCCGCCACCGCGATGGCCCACTTTCCCGACCCTCCCCAACTCGGCGAATGGCTGGCGAGCCAGGGCCTCATCAGTCACGACCAGTTGCGCATCGCCCTGCTGGAGCAGGCCAGCAGCGGCCTGCCCCTGGGCCGCCAACTGATCGACCTGGGCTTCATCCACGACGCCGTGCTGCGCGACGTGCTTGCCCGCAACGCCGGCGAGGCGAGCATCGATCTCGCGCAGGTGGTAGCCGATCCGGAAGCCCTCGCCCTGACCCCGGAGCACCTGGCCCGCCGCCATCACATCCTGCCGCTGGCGGTGGACACGGAGGCGCGCATCCTCACCGTCGCCGTGCCCGACCTCTACAATCTGGTGGCCCTCGACCAGTTGCGCGCCACCCTGGAGGGACATTACGACATCCAGCCGGTGCTGGCGGCGGAAGCCCAGATCCTCGAATGTCTGGACCGATTCTACGGCTTCGACCTATCCGTGGACGGCATCCTCCAGGAAATCGAGACCGGCGAGGTGGACTGGGGCAGCCTGCAGACCGGCGCCGAGTACACCCAGCCGGTGGTGCGCCTGGTCAACGCCCTGCTCGCCGAGGCGGTCAAACGCGGCGCCTCCGACGTGCACTTCGAGCCGGAGGCCGCCTTCCTGCGCGTGCGCTATCGCATCGACGGTGTGCTGGAGCCGATGCGCAGCCTGCACCGCAAGTACTGGCCCGCCATCTCGGTGCGTCTCAAGGTCATCTCCGGCCTCAACATCGCCGAATCGCGGGCGCCCCAGGACGGCCGCCTGTCGCTCACCCTGTACGGCCGCAGCATCGACTTCCGCGTCTCCAGCCTGCCCACCCTGCACGGCGAAAACATCGTGCTGCGCGTGCTCGACCGCGAAAAATCCATCATCCCCCTGGAGCGCATGGGCCTGCCCGAACCCACCCTGCGCCGCCTGCGGCGCGCGATCTCCCGGCCCGAAGGCATGGTCATCGTCACCGGCCCCACCGGCTCCGGCAAGACCACCACGCTGTACTCCCTGCTGGCGCATTTGAACCGGGAAGAGGTCAACATCATGACCCTGGAGGATCCGGTCGAGTATCCGCACCCCCTCATCCGCCAGACCTCGGTCACCGAACTGGCGAAGGTCGATTTCGCCGGCGGCGTGCGCGCCATCCTGCGCCAGGATCCGGACATCGTCCTGATCGGCGAAATCCGCGACGCCGAGGCGGCGGAGATGGCCTTCCGCGCCGCCATGACCGGGCATCTGGTCTTCACCACCCTGCACACCCACTCCGCCCTGGGCGTGTTCCCGCGCCTCACCGACATGGGCATCCGCCCCGCCCTGCTGGCCGGCAACGTGCTGGCGGTCATCGCCCAGCGCCTGGTGCGCCGCCTCTGTCCGGCCTGCAAGGAAGCGCACGCGCCGGACGAGGCCGAACGCGCAATGCTCGGTTCCGACGCCCCCATCCATCGCGCCCGTGGTTGCGTGCACTGCGCCTACAAGGGATACCGCGGCCGCCTGCCCCTGATGGAACTGCTGCTCATGGACGAGGAACTCGACGAGGCCGTCCTGCGTGGCGCCACGCCGCGCGAACTGGCGGCGCTGGCCGAGCAGCGGGGCTGGCGGCGCCTGGTCGAGGACGGCCTCGATCACGTGCGCGCCGGGGAAACCTCGCTCGACGAACTCGGCCGGGTTGTCGACCTGGCCCGGCGCTGATGCCGCGCTTTCGCTACCTCGCCGCTGACAGTCGCGGGCAACGCGTGCGCGGCGATCTTTCGGCGCTCAACGACGTCGATCTCGATCTGCGCCTGCGCCGCGGCGGCCTCACCCTGATCCGCGCGCGTCCCGCCACCGGTGGCGGGCTGTGGCGGCCGCGGCACGCCAGCCGCCGCGACCTCATCAGCTTCTGCTTCCACATGCAGCAGATCGCCCGCGCCAACGCGCCCCTGCTGGAAGGACTCAAGGAGCTCATCGACAGCACCGAGAACTCGCGCTTCCGCGATCTGCTCACCCTGGTGGCGGATGACCTGGAAGGCGGCAAGCTGCTCTCCGAGGCGCTGGCGGCGCATCCCCAGGTCTTCGACCACGTCTTCGTCGCCCTGGTGCGCGCGGCGGAAAAAAGCGACCGCATGGAAGCCTTGTTCGCCCGCCTGGAAAGCCGTCTCAAGCAGCAGGAAGAACTGCATGCCGAGTTCACCCGCCTGCTCATTTACCCCAGCCTGGCGTCGGTGGCGGTGCTGGCGGCGGCGGGCGTGCTGCTGTTCTACCTGACCCCCAAGCTGGCCATGCTGGTGCACAGTCTGCATCTGCCCATGCCCGCCACCACCCGCGCCCTGGTCGGCGCATCCGAACTGGCGCGCGACCATCTGCCCTGGCTGATGTCGCTGCTGCTCCTCGCCGGCGCCGGCCTGGCTTTCGCCCTGCGCCGCTCCGCCGCCCTCGCAGAACGCCTGGACGGCGTGTTGCTGGTTCTGCCGACCGTGGGGACGGCCCTCAGGAAACACATCCTGGCGCGGGTCACCGGCCTGCTCGCGCTGCTCCTGCAATCCGGCGTCGGCCTGCTCGACGCCCTGCGCGCCTGCGCCGAAAGCGCCGACAACCGCGTCATCCAGCGCAAGCTGCGCGCCGCCGGCCAGCTCATCTCGGCGGGAGGCGGAGTGAGCGACAGCCTGGGCCGGCAGGGGCTGTTCCCCCCCCTGGTCCTGCGCATGGTGCATAGCGGAGAGAGCAACGGCGCCCTGGCCGAGGCCCTGGAAAACGTGGCCTGGTTCTTCGAGCGCGACTCGCGCGAAACCCTGACGCGCGCGCTGAAGCTGCTGGAGCCCGCGCTCGCCGCCCTGCTCGGTCTGCTGCTCGCCCTGCTGCTGCTGGCGGTGTTCCTGCCCGTGTACCAGATCATCGGGGAGCTGCCGCTGTGAGGCTCTTGCCCATCCGCCTGGCTGCGCGGCTGCTGCTGTATGTCTCCGCCGCCGGCGCCAGCTGTGCCGTCTACCGGCGCGGCCGCCTCGCGGAGGTGCGCGCCCTGCCGCCGGGCGAGGAAGGCTGGCAGATGTTCAACGACCTGCTGCTGCGGCATGCGAACGTGCCGGTGGCCGTCGCCGTGGATACCGTCGACGAACTCTACCGCCCGGATCCCCTGCCGCATGCGCGTGGCCGCGACCGCCGCGAGATGACCGAACGCCGCCTGCGCCAGATCATGCACCACTCGCCCTACCGCGCCGCCCTGCGCCAGGAGCCGATGGGCGATGACAGCCGGCGCGACCACTACCTGATGATGGGTCTCACCAACCCCGCCATGCTCGCACCCTGGCTGGACATCCTGCATGTGCGCGGCACCTGGCTGGCCGGCATCTGGCTGGTGCCGGCCCTGGCTCCCGCCCTGGCCCGCCGCCTCGGTCTGGGCAGCGCGCGCCTGCTGCTGGTTTCAGAACAGACCGGTGGCCTGCGCCTGAGCTATCTGGAACACGGCGAGTTGCGTTTCTCGCGGCTGGCCCCGGTCGACAGCCGGCAGCATGAAAACCCGCTGGAGAGCTACGCCGACGAAATCGAGCGCACCCGCCAGGCCCTGGTCGGCCAGCGCCTGCTGGCGCGCGTGGAACGCCTGCGCACGCTGCTGCTCGACCCGCTCAACACGCTGTCCGACCTGCACGGCTTGCTGCCCGAATCCTCCGGCTTCCAGTGCGAGAGCATCGCCCGCGCGCGACTGCTAGACACCCTGAACCTGCCGCCTTCCCTGCTGGCGGAGTCTAGCGACGCCCTGTATCTGCGCCTGCTGCCGGACGCGCCCGTCGGCGCCAACCTGATGACGCCGGAACAGGGCAAGCTGGCGCGCGCGCGCGGACTCGGCCATTTCTTCCGCCGGGCCGCCCTGGCCTGCGCCGGAATCGCCGCGCTGAGCAGCGCCGGCCTGCTGCTGGACGCCTGGCACCTGCACGGGCAAAGCGAGGATAGGCTGCGTTCGGCCGAGGCGCTGCGCGCGCAGGAAAGCGCCCTGTTGCGCGAGGCCGGCGGCAGCGATGCGGTGCACCACCGCCTGCGCGCCCTGGATGCCTGGCAAACCGTCAGTGCCCTCGACCTATCGCCGGGCCCCCTGCTGGAGGTGGCCATGCGCGCCGTCGCCGCCACCGGCGACATCCGCCCGCGGCGGCTCGATTGGAACTCCCCGCGCGTGCGCGACGGCGCCCAGGCCGTGCTCGCCCTGGAAGGGGAAGTCAGCCCCTTCGACGGCGACTTCCGCCGCGCCCACGCGCGCGTCGAGGCGCTGCGCGACCGCCTGCGCGCGACCTTGCCCACCGGGCACAGCGTCGAAGTCGCGCTCTGGCCGCTGGACGCCGCGCCGGAGCACAGTCTCGAAGGCGAATTCGGCCAGGGCCGCCTGAATGCTCCTTTCCGCATCGAGGTGGCTTTGCGATGAAGCCGCCCGCAGACTTTTCCCCGCGCCGCCCGGCTCTCGCGCTGCTCGCCGCCGTCGTCCTCGGTGGCGGCCTGGTCGCCTGGGCGCTGGGCGTGCACGGCGAGCGCGCCGCCGCAGATGCCGCCGCGCGACAGGTCCTCGACGCCGCCACGCAAGCGGCCGGGCTGGCCCCGCAAAAGCTGACGCGGGATCGCGCGCAGACCGACCTGCACCGGCAGATCCGCGACATCGGCTTCGTCGGCGAGGAAGACCGCGCCGCCTGGGTGACCGCGCTGGCCGCGGCGCGCGCCGAGCTCGGCCTCGACAGCCTGTCCTGGCGCCTGTCGCCGCGGGCGGAGAGTCCGCTCATGGCCGGCCTACGGGTCAGCGTGCTGGAACTGTCCGCGGGCAATCTCGACCGGGCCGGGCTGGAGGCCCTGCTGGCCCGCCTGCGCGCCGATAAGGCGGGCTTCTTCACCGTCGAACGCTGTGCCCTGCAGTTCCCGGCGGATGCGTCCAGCGGCCAGGCGGAATGCCGACTGCTCTGGTGGACCTGGCATGAGGCGGCCAATGCGCCCTGAACCCGCGCGGCCGCGCCCGGCCGGTGACTGCGGATTCACCCTGGTCGAACTGGCCATCGTCCTCTTCATCGTCACCCTGCTGCTGGGCGGCATGCTCATGCCCCTGGGCCGGCAGATCGCCGAACGCCAGGCCGCCGACACCCGGCGCGCTCTGGAGCATGCCCGCACCGCCCTGGTCGGCTACGCCCTGGCCCGCCGCGCCGCCGATTCCCCAGGACATCTACCCTGCCCCGACCTGCGCGCGCCGGCAGCGACCGGCCGCGCCAACGATGGCACCGAGGATCGCCTGCCGGACGGACGTTGCGCCGCCAGCGCCGGCAACCTGCCCTGGCGCAGCCTGGGGCTGGCCGAGGGCGACGCCTGGGGCAACCGCCTCGGCTACGCCGTGACGCGGACCTGGAGCCGGCCCGGCGCGCATGCCGGCGGCACAGCGGAAACCCTGGAAATCTGCCGTGACGCCGCCTGCGCCGAAGCGCTGCCCGCCGCCGCCGTGCTCATCTCGCATGGCGGCAACGGCTTCGGCGCCGGCAATGCGCACGGCGGCGTCAACCTGGCGCCGAGCGGCCGCGAGGAACTCGCCAACGCCCGCGGCGGCGAGCGCTACTACATGCTGGCACCGCGCGAGGCCGGGCACGGGCAAGGCGAATTCGATGACCTGCTGCTGCCGCTGTCCGCCGACTGGCTGCGCGGCCGGCTTTGCGACCCCGCCGCCCTCTGCGCGGCCGTGCCTTAACGTGAAAGTCGCGCAGCGACTTCTCTACGCTCCCCTCGCCCGCGGGCGGGGCGAGAGGGGAATTCGGCATGCACTGCATTCCGCCTCGCAGCCGGCTGGCGATGCATCGCCAGCCGTGGGGCGCGGAGCGGGGGCTGGGGGTGAGGGAATCAGCCGGGTGGGGCCTCGCAGACGGCCGGGGTGAGGCCCTGCGGCCAGCCCTGCCCCAGGCTCGCGGCGGGCGTACCGCCCGCCTTCTCCTCCCACAGCAGACGCACCGGCCCGGCTTCCAACCGCGGCCCGTAGCGCAACCCGCGTAACCCTTTCGCCTCCAGCGCGACGGCATGCGCGCGAGCCTTGTCCAGGCTGGGAAAGGCGCCCAGGGACACGGCGTTGGCCAGGCGGCCGCCGCGCACCGCCGCGAAATCGCGGATGCCCTTGGCGCTGACCTCCTCCAGGGCCAGGCGCAAGGCCTCGGCATCGGGCAGGGGCGGCAGATAGACCCACCAGCCCAAGGGCTTGTCGACACGGAATTCCCGCTCCGCCGCCACGCCGCGACTGTCGAGATGCGCCTGCACCGCCGCCAGTCCGTCGGCGTCGAGGCGTGTCCAACTCAAACAGGCCCGCCGCGCCGCGGCCTCCGCCTCCGCCTGCGCGACCGCAGCCACCTCCGGGGCAGTGCGGGTCTCCTGCGCGGACTGCGGCGACTCCAGCAGGCGGATCTTGTCCGCATTGAACTCCGGCGTCGGTCCCGGTTTCGACAGCCACAAGCCCAAGCCCAGCCCGGCTAGAAGAACGCCGCCGTTCAACAGCAGCAGCAGGCCAATCCAGAGTCCTCTCATGGGTTTCGTCCCGTTTCCGCCGCGATGCATGCCAATCCCTCCAGAACCAGATCCTCGACTTCCCGCACCGGCCCATCCAGCAACGACCGCAGTCCACCCCGCGCGCCGCCGGTGAGCAGCACCAAGGGGGCGCCGCCCGCCTCCGCCAGGCGCGCGCGCATGCCGTTCACCACCCCGGCCAGGGCCAGGGCGATGCCGGTGCTGACCGCGCCGCCGGTATCCAGCGGAAAGCGGGCCACCTCCCCCGCCACCGTGCCGACGCGGGCGGTACCGCGCAGCAAGGCGCCGCGCATGAGATCCGGGCCGGGGACGATGCAGCCGCCGAGAAACCGGCCGTCGCGCGTCAGCATGTCCGCGGTCAGCGCGGTACCCACGCTCACCACCACGCAATCCTGCACGAGACGCTGCGCCGCCACCAGGGCGGCATAGCGATCCGCACCGAGGGACTCGGGTGGTTGGTAGAGGTTGATGACGCCATGCGCGTGCGCGGCCGCGCGCAGCCAATGCACCGTGGCGCCGGCGGCCTGCAGGAGTTCCTGCAGACGCGCTCGCGTCGCATCGTCGGCGACACAGGCCACCCAGGCCCGCTCGGGGCGCAGTTCCGACCAGAGTGCGCGCAGGCTCTCCAGGTCGGCGTTGGCGCGGGGAGCACCGGGCGCAAGCGTTCCCCCCGCCAGCGTCGCCCACTTGACGCGGCTGTTGCCGGCATCCACCAGCAACATCATGCCGCCTCCGGACGCAGACTGACTTCGCCGGCGTGGAAACGGCGCACGCCCGTCTCCGTCTCCAGCAGCAGGGCGCCCTGCTCGTCCACGCCCAGGGCGCGCCCGACCACCGCGTGCTCCGGGCTGGCTTGCAGGCTCACGCGGCGCTGCTGGTGGGCATGGCATGCCTGCCACTCCGCGTGAAAGGCGGCGAATCCACCCTGATCGAAGCGATCGAGCCCCTCCAGCAGGGCCGGCACCAGTTCCAGCAGCAAGCCATTGCGGTCCACCGGCCCGATGTGGCGCTGCACATCCGTCACCGGCTGCCCGACCTGGCGGCTCAGCCGTTCACCGTCAAGCACGTTGAGGCCGACCCCGATCACCGCCGCGCTCGGTCCCAGCATGTCGCCGCTGAGTTCGATGAGCACCCCGGCGAGTTTGGCGTCGTCCACCTGGATGTCGTTGGGCCACTTCACCATGGCCCGCTCCAGCCCAAGCCGGCGCAGTACCCGCACCAGGGTCGCGCCCACCGCCAGGGAAAGGCCCGACAGTTCGGCGACCGGGCGGCCCGAACGCCACAGCAGGGAGAACAGCAGGCCACTGCCCAGCGCAGCGTGCCAGGCACGCCCGCGACGCCCGCGCCCCTGGCTCTGCGTTTCCGCCACCACCAGGGCGCGGTGCGGCGCTCCGGTCTGCGCCCATTGCAGCAAATGCGCGTTGGTCGAAGGCAGATCGTCGAAACAGCGCAAGGCCACGCCATGCGCCCGTAGCGGCCCATCCAGACGCTCCGCGTCCAGCCAGCTCAGCGGCCGCGCCAGACGATAGCCGCGCCCGCGCACCGCATGCACCCTCACCCCGGCCTCCTCGGCCTCGTGCAAGGCGTTGTGCACCGTGGCGCGGGAACAACCGAGGCGTTCCGCCACCCGCTCTCCGGAAAGGAAATCCTCGTGGGAAAGCTGGCGCAAAACAGAGAGCAGCAGGGAAGTCATTGGGGCGGGGCAAGCGAAGAGAGGCGCCGAGTTAACCTGAATGTCTCAGTCGGGACGGGTGTTACTGCAACCGTACTCCCTCACCCGTCGCTACTCGTCGGCCTAGGCTGTGGAGGGTCAGGCCAGACCGAAGGGAGGATCAACGCGGCCAGCAGTCCGCCAGCTTGCCCCCCGGCGCGGTCACGCCGACACGCCCGACGTGGTCAATCAGCAGGGTACCGCAGGCATCCTCGCTTACCGGCACCGCCTGCAACGTGAACTGCTGGGCGGTGGAAGCGGGAAACACAATGTTGGGATCACTGGCCGCCATCGGCGCCCTCGCCAAGCTGATGACATAGGCCGGATCGCCCTCGCGCGGGCTCTGAGTGATGGGCAGATCGGCAATCTCGAAGCTGCCGGTGCGGGTATGCTGCATGCGCAGCCCTTCGGCCAGTTCCACCAGCGCCGAACGCACCTGGGCACGTGCCTTGCGCTCCATGTGATCGAGAAAAGAAGCCACCGCAACCGCTACCAGCAGGCCGACGATGGCCAGCCCCACCACCAGTTCGATGGTAGTGAAGCCGCCGCTTACGCGTACCGTCCGGAATCTCGCAGTCATGCATGCGCTCCCTGTATGTCGAGACGGCAAGTTTACTCCAGCGCGACGCTCACACCCACTTGATGCGATCATCCATGGGTTCGTCCTCGACCTGGGGCGTCGCATAGGCCAGCTTGTGCAAAGCATGCAGGAACTGCAGTTCCTCCCAGATATCCGCCGGCCAGCCGCTGCGCGTGCCGCGGGCATCGAACATCAGGTCCATGAACAAGGCATCCACCCCGGCGGGATTGCCCCAGACCGGCAGCAGGCGCTCCAGCACGTGGCCGTAGCGGGATTCCAGGATCGAGATCATGGGTATCTCCGAATGGTTCCAATTGGGATTCACGCCTCACAACGATACCACCGGCCGACCGTGTGGCAACTGCGAATCTCCGGCATAGTCAACGAAACGGCATTTCGCTCAAGTTCGCACCCTTGGGACAACCCCCGTCGTGAAAGGCGAGGGTCGCTGCCGGAAATGCGGGGGGATGATTCATACTGGCCGGGAAATCGACTGCATCCATGAGCGAAGTTGGATAGCACGACATTCTTGTCCGTTCATTCGATGAAAACCACCACTCGTCAATCTGGCCTGACACTTCTGAAACGAAGACCACTAGGATACAAACGCCAACCCAGCAGACAGGACCTTGCCGTACGGGAATGCGCATCGTGACCATGCATACGAACTCATATCCAGCCATGGGACATCCCCATTCAGCGGGCTTCTCGCTCATGGAACTGTTGGTCACGATCGCCGTCCTCGCGGCCGTGCTGACCATCGCCATACCTAATTTTCGTGACTTCCTGCTGAACAGCCGCATCGCCAACCAGACCAACGAATTCGTGCTCGCCTTGGCCTACGCGAAAAGCGAGGCGGTAAAAAGAAACCTGAACGTCACCGTGTGCAGCCGCGCAAGCAACACCGCCTGTGCCGCCAGCACCACTTGGGACGCAGGGTGGTTGGTTTTTGCGGACACCAATGCCAATGGTGCCCCCGACGCCGGCGAGATTCTCCAGGTACGCGCCGACTTGGAAGGAAACAACACACTACGGGCTGGCGCTAGACAACGCGTCACATTCAACACCAGTGGCTTCTCGCCCGGTTTCAACGACACCTTCCGGCTTTGCGACGACAGGGGCACGGCCGATGCCCGTGCCATCGTGGTTTCCCAACAAGGCCGGGTTACATCGCAAACAGGGACGGCGGCATGTCCATGAAATCGCATGCATTCAACACACAGGGGAATTCCGGCATCCGTCCTACCGTTCAGGACCAGACGGGCTTCACCCTGATCGAGATCCTGGTCGCCATCGTCGTGCTCTCCCTGGGCCTGCTCGGTCTCGCCGGCCTCCAGGCCGCCAGCCTGAAAAACAACCAAAACGCCTATTTTCGCTCCATCGCCACCCAGCAGGCCTATGACATGGCCGACCGCATCCGCGCCAATCTCGCAGGGGTCGCCGCCGGCAGCTACGATGCATTGGGCACCAACACCCCGGCGAATCCCGCCTGCATCCATCTCGTCGCCGGTTGTACCGCCGCGAACGTCGCGGTGACCGACCACTCCCAGTGGAACACCACCAATGGCCGCGTGTTGCCGAATGGCCAGGGCAGCGTGGATTGCGTGCTCGGCCCCGGCGCCAACTGCAGCAACGATCCGAATGCGGTGCGCACCTTCGAGATCACCGTGCAGTGGACCGAGCGAACCGCCGGTGGCAACGTCATGGGCGCATTCGTGACCCGGGTGACGCCATGAGCCAGATGTTGAAATATCCAGTCCGGCAGCGGTGCCCGCCCGCCTTGCCTCTGCAGGGGGGGCTGACCCTGCTGGAGATGCTGATTGCCATTTCCCTGGGTTTGCTGGTCTTGTTCGGCATCGGCACCATCTTCGTCGGCAGCAACCAGACCTACCGGGTGCAGGAGGAAAACGCGCGCATCCAGGAAGCCGGGCGCTATGCGCTGGAAATCCTCGGAAGAAACCTCCGCCAGGCGGGTTATGCGGACATTCCCATCGATCCCGTCGCCACGAAGACAGCCTTCCAGGGCACCCCGGTCAACGGGATCGATACCGTCTGCCCGCTCGGAACCCCGGTCACGGACCTGCTCACCGTGCAATACGACGGCAGGGTTGGGGAGCAGGACTGCTAAGCGATCATCATCGTAGCCGCCGGAGACATCGTTCAACACAGTTTTTTCATCGCGAATAACGCACTGCGCTGCAACGCGGTCCGCGCGGCGGCCCCCCCGGCTCCACCAGCCGCCTGCCCGGCGGCCAACACCGGGGTCGAGTTGCTGAGCAACGTCGAGGATCTCCAATTGCTTTATGGAATCGACCTCACTGGCGACCAGTCCGCCGACCGCTATACCGCCACGCCCGCGAACTGGAACCAGGTGGTCAGTGCGCGGGTGTGCGTCCTGGTCCGCTCTCCCAATACCGGGGTGGTGGCAGGCAACCAGAACTTCCTCAACTGCGCCGGCGCTCTCGGCACGGCCGCCGCGGGCGCGGAATTCACCAATGCCGCCGACACCCGCCTGCGTCGCGCCTTCGTCGCCACGTTCAACCTGCGCAACCGCATCAACAACCTGCCCTGAACGACCATGGCTCCCATCCGGACCCTTCACATGACCCTTGAGCGTCAGCGCGGCGCCGCGCTGATCACCGGCCTGATCTTCCTCATCGTATTGACCATGATGGGCATCACCGCCGCGCGCATGTCCGGGCTGGAGGAACGCATGGCCGGGAATCTGCGCGACCGCGCCTTGGCGATGCAGGCGGCGGAACTCGCCCTGCGTGACGCGGAGCGCGACATTCTGAACAGCGGCCGAGTCTCTGGGATCACCAATTTTGTCGCCGCCTGCACCAACGGACTGTGCATCCGCCGGGGTGCCCAACCCGCTTTCACCCTGAATACCATCGACTTCCCAGCCTTCACCGCCGGGGGCGTCAACTATGCGGCACTCTCGGCCGACATGACCGCCGCGCCCAGCGTGGCCCTTGGTGGAATCACCGGCGCCACTGCGGTTCCACTGGTTTCCGGCCAGCCCCGCTACCTCATCGAAGGCATCCGCAAGACGCCACCCGGCAGCGGGGAAACTTATTTGTATCGCATCACCGTGCGCGCACAAGGCATGAACCCCAACACGGTGGTATGGCTGCAGGAAATCTTCAAACCCTGATCCGGGATATACGGAATTACGGAGGTCCACCATGAACCCCACACGCTATCTGCCGATTCTCCTGCTGGGAGGACTGCCACTCTCCTCCCAGGCGCTCAATCTGGCCCAGGATCCGCTGTTCATCGCCTCCACCGAGCCGCGCATCATGCTGCTGCTGTCGCGGGATCACGAACTCTATAAAAAAGCCTATACGGATTATTCGGACCTGGATCCTGTTCCGGATGGCGTCCTGGAAACCACCTACAAGGACTCCATCGAGTACTACGGTTATTTTGATTCCCGGCGCTGTTATACGTATTCCACCTCCAACAATCGCTTCGAGCCGGGCAATGCGGCCACCGGCGCCAACTCCCACCACTGCAGCGGCGAATGGAGCGGCAATTTCCTGAACTGGGCGACGATGACCCGCATGGACATCGTGCGCAAGGTACTCTACGGCGGCCTCCGTGCAACCGATAACGCAGGTTCCGCTCTCGGTGACACGGTGCTGGAACGGGCCATGCTGCCCACCGACGTGCACGCCTTCGCCAAAGTCTTCGCCCCTTCCGGAGGAGCATCGGAGGTCGCGTTATACGTGCCTTCCTCGCTGCATGGCAGCGCGGACCTGACCTTTTGCAATGCCACAGTACCCAGCACTGGTTCCTTGCCTTTGTATTCCAAGAATGTGAGCACCCCTCCACGGTTGCGCGTGGCATTGGGTTCCTGGGGGCAGTGGTCCGCCTCGGAAATCGTGCAGTGCCGGGTGGATTCGGAATTGCCATCCGGCGCCTCTACGCGGAACACCAGTCCGGGCAGCGCAACCGATTACAACGTGAGGGTCGCCGTTTGTGTGCCCAACAAACTGGAAAGCAACTGCAAGACCTACCCCAGCGGCGCCGTGAAACCGACTGGCCTGTTGCAAAAATACGGCGATCCGGACGCCGAACGTCCCGTGCGCTTCGGCCTGATGACCGGCAGCTATGCCTATAACAAGTCGGGCGGGGTGCTGCGCAGAAACACCAGCAAAATCGCTGGCAACGCCACCTCCAGTGACAACGAAATCAACAGCAGCACCGGCCAGTTCACCGGTAACGCGGGAATCATCGACACCCTCAACCGACTGCGCATCGCCAGTTTCCAGTTTGGCACCACGCTCGGCAGTTCACCCAGCAACCAGTACGTTGAACTCGTGGGCAGCGGCAATGGTTGCCACAACGCCGCCACCGCAAGCTTCAACGATGGACGTTGTCCCGACTGGGGCAACCCCCTGTCCGAAATGTATTTCGAAGCCTTGCGGTATTTCGCGGGCAAAACCAGCCCGACCAGCGGCTTCGCCACCACGGATTCATCCTATCTGGCCTCCGCCCTGCCTTCGGCCACCTGGTCCGATCCGCTGCCGACCACGGAGTGGTGCGCACTGTCGAACATCATCGTGCTCTCCACCGGCCTGAATTCCTCCGACGGTGATACCTTCACCGACCCGCCCACGGGCATCAACGTCAATACGCTGACCGACGCGGTCGGCACCGCCGAAGGCCTGGCGAATGCTTCCGTGCTGATTGGCGGAAACAACTCTACCCACGACAAACAATGCACCGCGAAAACTATCGGCAATCTTTCCGAAGCCAAAGGCATCTGCCCGGAAATGCCGAATACCGAGGGCACCTACAAGATCGCCGGTCTGGCCTATGCCAACCGGACCGTGGACCTGCGTCCCGGCTATGCGACGCAGAGGAATGCACGCTGGAACAGTGGTTCCAACCCGATCAATCCCGATTGGGGTGCCCGGCAGCCCATGGGCACCTACGCGGTGGCCCTGGCGGAAAACCTGCCGGAGTTCTCGGTCACAACCCAGAGCGGTGCGAAAATCAAGTTCCTGCCGGCCTGTCAGGCCCACAGCGGCTGGACGCCCTGCACCCTGACCGATGTGCGCGTGCTGAGCACCAGTGCCACAGGCGGCAGCTTCCTCGCCGTCTGGGAAGATTCCCAGTGGGGCTATGACTACGACATGGACGCCATTTCACGCGTCAACTGGTGCGTGGGTTCGGCCTGCACGCCTGCGGTCGCTTCCGATCAGATCAAGTTCACGGTTTCCATTCCGCAAAAGGTTTCCGGCGCCCAGATGCGCTTTGGCGTAATCACCACGGGTACGACCGCGGACGGCATCTCCAGCATGATCACCGAGACCAACTTCGGTGGATATACCTGTACGGATGCGGTCTGTAGTTCAAGTTCCGGCGGCTCCACTCCCCCTACTCCCATCAACCTGACCTACACCTCTGGTTCCTCGGCGGCCCTCACCCTGCAGAACCCCCTGTGGTACGCCGCCAAGTACGGCGCCCCGGCCAGCACTTGGGACGTGAAGAACAACAACACCGGCGCCGCCACCGCCGACGGCATACCCGACCACTTCTTCGAAGTCCGCAACCCTGGCACGCTGGGCCCCGCACTGGCCGAAGTCTTCGACGCCGCTTCCCAACCCGACGCCTCCGCCGCGTCCGTGGCCACCAACTCCACCAACCTGCGCATCGAGAGCCGCATCTACCAGGCCCGCTTCTCCAGCGCGGACTGGAGCGGTCAATTGCTGCAATACCAGATCAGCACGGCCGGCGTGCTTGCCGCCAACTCAGAGTGGGATGCGGGTGCCCTGCTCCAGTCCGCCACCGGCCGCAAGATCATTACCAAGGGGGCAACCGACGGTGTGGCGTTCGCTTGGGGAAATCTGACCTCCTCCCAGCAGACCGCCCTCAATACCAATGCCTCGGGCGTCAATGACGGCCTGGGCAGCAACCGGGTGACCTATCTGCGGGGAACGGACGCAACCGGTTTCCGGACACGCGCCGCCAGCAAGCTGGGCGACATCGTCAACTCCAACCCCTGGTATGTCTCCAAGCCCGACGCCGGCTATTCGGACGTGGACCATCCCGGTTACAGCGCATTCCGTTCCACCTACGCAAACCGCACCCCGGTGGTGTACGTCGGCGGCAACGACGGCATGCTGCACGGCTTCGACGCGTCCCTGGATTTCTCCACGGTTTCCACCGGAGTCCCCACATCCAGTGCGGGCACGGAAGTCCTGGCCTACATTCCTTCCGCTGTGTACGGCAACCTGAGCCGCCTGACCGCCCTGAACTACAACAAGAATCACCGCTATTTCGTGGATGGTTCCCCCATGATCGCGGACGTGGATCTCGACTCCACCTCGACCAATGACTGGCGCACTGTTCTGATTGGCTCTATGGGCGCCGGTGGCAAGGGCTATTTCGCCCTGGACGTGACCAATCCAGCCAGCTTCAGCGAAAGCGGTACCGCCCCCGCGGACACTCTGTTGTGGGAATTCGACGAGACCGACATGGGCCATGCCTTCAACATGCCCCCCGCTATCCTGAAGACCAACCAGGCCAAGCAGATCGTCAAGCTGGCCAACGGCAAGTGGGCCGCCGTGGTGGGCAACGGCTACAACAGCGCCAGCGGCAAGGCCCTGCTTTATGTCATCCACATCGAGGATGGCGTGAACGGCTGGAGCGTGGGAGATTTCGTCAAGATCGTCGCCGATGCCCCAGCCGGCCTGGACAACGGCCTGTCCACCCCGGTTCCCTTCGACAGCAATGGTGATGGGTACGCCGACACCGTGTACGCGGGCGATCTCAAGGGGAATTTATGGAAGTTCCTGATCGGCACCAATGCCAGCGACGCCAGCGTGACCAGCAACCCCTCCACCTGGAAAATAGCGTTTTCCACCAGTGCCTGGGATGCCGCTACATACACATTGACCTGCTCGCCGTGCAAACCTCTGTTCGCGGCCACCAACGCCAGCAGCCAAATTCAGCCCATCACCTGGCCGCCGGAAGTCACACTGCATCCCTATGGCGGCCAGATGGTTCTGTTCGGGACGGGGAAGTATCTGGAGGGCGGGGACAACGCAACCACCCAGGTGCAGTCCTTCTATGGCATCTGGGACTGGCACGACGGCACGGACCACTCGATCGCACGGAGCGATCTGCTGGCACAGACCGTGACGTCTTCGGTGATCAGCGGCAAGACTTATCGCACGCCTTCCGCGAACACCATCACCTGGCGTGGATTGACTTGCGTGCCGCCCTACGCGGCGAATTGCAACGTCGGGACCCACATGGGCTGGTACATGGACCTGCCCACCTCCGGTGAACGATTGACCGGTATTCCCAAACTGGAAGCGGGGACGATTTTCTTCAACACCTTCATACCTTCTACCTCGCCTTGCGATGCGGGCGGCACGGGGTGGCTGATGACACTCGATTACCTGAATGGCGGGTTGCTGAGTTTCCCGATCTTCGATACCAATAACGATGGCGTCGTCAACGCAAGCGATACCCTCGTCGGGGGTCTACAGATCGGCGCGGCGCTGGGCGGCACAACCCTGATCCAGGGCGTGGGAGCCGGCACAACTGGTGTGGGTGTCTCCTCGCTCACCAGCGGTAGCATGACCACCACCATGCTCAACTTTGGTCCGGGATCGCGCGGCCGCATCAGTTGGCGTGAAATCATCCAGTAAAGGAACGATCATGTCGGTACGACTCAGCCCCTCTCTCGCCCGAGTTCCCCCCCCCCGCCGCTGTGCCGGCGTTACCCTGATCGAACTGCTCATCGTGGTGGTGGTGCTGGGTATCCTCGCCGCCATCGCCGTGCCTTCCTATCAGGAATACACCCGTCGAGCCAACCGGGCCGAGGCGAAGGGCATCCTCCTGGAGAATGCTCAGTTCCTGGAGCGCAACTACACCGTGACCAACCGATATGACTTGAGTCCGCCAGGAAGTGCGATTGTGTTGCCCTTCATTACATCACCGAAGCCTGGTGGAGGAGCCGCGAATTACAACATCGCCGGTGCTTACGGTGCCGCACCCGCGCAAACCTACACGCTCACCGCCACCCGGGCCGGAACCATGGCTGGGGATGATTGCGGCGACTTCACCCTGACCCAGGCCGGCGTTCAGGGTTTGGTAAACAACACGCTCGGCGTGGCTGAATGCTGGGGACGTTGATTCCAATGAAGACCTGCTCGCCAGTTTGGCCTTGCATGGCAACTTGCCAGTGCCCAACTGTTTGTTTTATCGGGCGTTCGGCAGGACGCTACTGACCAGTGGCGCCTTCCAGGCCCGCACTCTGACCCTGTGCCGGTTATCGGCGGGAGCCGGGCGAAGCGCGTCGCATCGCGATCAGCAGGGCCGGGCGCCACAGGGTAGAACATGTCAACGTGTCCGCCTGCCCCTGACGACGCATCATCCCGCGCTAGTGTCTGGCGCGAGGCCAGCGCACAACGCTTATCCGGATGATCGTGCCTGGGTCGATACAATCTGCCGCTCGCATTCCTGGTCCGTCCGGACACCGCTACTACACCGTAACAGCTCGCCATGTCCCTCGACCTCCTCATCCTCGGCGCCGGCGTCAACGGCCTGTTGAGCGCCTTGCAACTGGCGCTGGAAGGCTTGCGCGTGGGCGTGGTCGAGCGCGGCGAGCCGGGGCGGGAGTCGACCTGGGCGGGGGCGGGCATTCTGTCGCCGCTGCTGCCCTGGGACTATGGCCGGGAGGTGAATGCCCTGTGCGCGCGCGGCGTTGCGCTCTGGCCGGAGTGGATCGAGACGCTGCGGGATGTGGGCGGAATCGATCCGGAATATGCGGTGAGCGGCATGCTGGCCTTGTCGGTGCCGCAATGCGACCACATTCTGGCCTGGTGCCGGGCGCAGGGTTGGCGGGCGCAGGCGGCGGAGTCGGCACCTGCGGGTTTGAATGTGGCGGACGCGAACGGCATCTGGCTGCCCGATGTCGCCCAGGTGCGCAATCCGCGCCTGGCCCGTGCCCTGGTCGCAGCGTGTCAGGAGGCCGGTGTGCGCATCTGGTCGAATACCGCCGCCCTGGGCTGGAGCCTGAGCGACGTGCGCATCGAGGCGCTGCGCAGCACGGCGGGGGAACTGCGGGCGGAGCGCTATGTGGTGTGCGCCGGGGCCTGGAGCCAGGCCCTGCTGCCCGAGGCCGGCACGGCGGACATCCAACCGGTGCGCGGGCAAATCCTGCTGTTCGGCGTCGAGCCCGGACTGCTGCCGTGCATTGTGTATCGGGACGGGCGTTATCTGGTGCCGCGCCGCGACGGCCTGATCCTGGCCGGCAGCACGCTGGAGCGGGTCGGTTTCGACAAATCCACCACGCAGGAGGCGGGCGAGGCCCTGCGCGAATTCGCCCGCGAACTGCTGCCCGGCCTGCGACACGCCAAGCCGGTGCAGCATTGGGCCGGGCTGCGGCCGGGGTCGCCGGATAACATCCCGACCGTTTCCGTCCACCCGCATATCGAGAACCTGTATCTCAACAGCGGCCAATTCCGCTACGGGGTGACTATGGCGCCGGCCTGCGCGGAATTGCTGTGCGATCTGGTGATGGGCCGCGAACCGGCGCTGGATGCCGGCCCCTATCGCTGGCGCGCGGCAGGATGACGGCGCGTCATCAAACCCTGTAAAGGCGGTGCCGTGGCCGCTAGCCACGGCGTGTTTATATGAACTGGTAAATCTTGGTTTTTTTGCTACAATGCGGCGCGTCAATCGAGGTGCTAGCCGTAAATCGGTTGATTTTTTCCTGTTGATCAACTTCGTAAGGAATACCTAAATGAAATACTCTGTCCTGCTCGCCGCCCTGCTGGCCGTTTCCCTGTCTGCCTGTGGCAAGAAAGAAGAAGCTGCTCCGGCTCCCGCTCCCGCTCCTGAAGCTGTCGCTCCGGCTCCTGCTCCGGCCCCGGCTCCCGCCGATGCCGCCGCTCCTGGCGCCGCTCCCGCCGACGCCGCTGCTCCTGGCGCCGCTCCGGCTCCCGCTGCCCCCGCCAAGTAATCGGCGAAGCAAGCGGTACAAAAAAACCGGCCTTCGGGCCGGTTTTTTTTCGCGTCGAGTATGGATGCCACCCTGTTGGCGGTACGGGTCGACTTACCCTTTATTTAAGGGAGGAATCCCGGTTTTCGAGCAGCATCACGCTTTACTCGTTATCTCACGCAGATCCTTGATTTTACGGCGGCGCGGAACCGGGGCGAATGGAGAGCCGCTTGAAGCGGTCGAGCACCGCGTCCAGTTCGGTCCAGCGGGTTCGGACACCCGAGAAATCCGGCGCCGCTCCGCCCGACGCGTCGATCGCCGCGTCGATCTGGCCGACGAAGCGGTGCACGCGACGGTCCAGATACACCGCCACGGCCATCCCCGCGAGGAAGGGCACCGGCGTCAGCACCGGCAGGATCAGCATGAGCAGCTTGCGGGTGTCATCGAGAAACTTGTCGTACTTGGCTTCCACCGTGATGGCCCCGAGGATCTCGCCCTTGCGCGCCTTGGGGTGGCAGCTCAGGCAGGTTTCCGAGGCCACCAGCGGCTGGATGTAACGGCCTCCGCCCGGCAGGGCAATTTCCTTCGCCCGACCGGTGCGCAGCGCGTCGGCCAAGGCGGCGTCCGGGGCGGGCTGGGCCACTTCGCCGTGATCGCGGGCCACCACCTCGGTACGGTAAAAGTCGATGCGCAGCGGGGATCCCGCCAGGGCGTCGGTGGCTCCGCGCGTGAAAGTGACGACCTGTTCCCGGTTCCAGCCCTGGCTCATGAGCTGGAACATGTTGGAGAAGGTCAGGCTGGAGACGATGCGGCCCTGCGAGAACGCCGCCTTCTGCATCATGTGGTCGCCGAAGCCGGAAAACAGCAGATAGACCCCGACCATGAGCACCAGGGACACCGCCGCCGCCACCGCCAGAATCATCCGATTCAGGGATCTCATCGCCATTCTCCTCTCATGATTGTGCGTTCCTGCCGTCGACCCGCGCGACGCCAGGGCGGCCATCATAACCATGATGAAGTTCAGGGCAAAGCCGGCGCGGCGACGACATGCCGCAGCCCCGCCCTAGCGTCTGGCGCTCGGCGGGAACCTTTGGTCGACGCGAGGCGGGCGGGGGATCAGACCTTGAAGTAGGCCACGTCGCCGCGCAATTTCACCGCCAGTTCGTTGAGCTGGCGGGCGGAAGCGGCGTTGTGCTCGGTGGCGGCGTTGGTCTCCTCGGTCATCGAGGCGATGTTCTCGACGTGGCCGGCAATGCCGTTGGCGGTGACGGCCTGTTCCTTGGTGGCGTTGGCCACGTCGCGCGCCTTGCCGAGGGAGTCCTCGGCCTGGTGCTGAATCTCGTCGAGCACGTCGGTCGCTTGCATGGCCAGCTCCTGCCCCAGTTGGACCTTGGGCGAGGCGCTTTCCATGGCCTGCACCGCCTCGCGGGTATCGCCCTGGATGGCGCCGACCATCTGGCTGATCTGCGAGGTCGCCTGCGTGGTGCGCTCGGCCAGCTTGCGCACCTCGTCCGCCACCACGGCGAAGCCGCGGCCCTGCTCGCCGGCGCGCGCCGCCTCGATGGCGGCGTTCAGGGCCAGCAGGTTGGTCTGGTCGGCGATGTCCTTGATCACGTTGGTGATGTTGCCGATCTCCTGCGAGCGTCCCACCAGGGTGTGGATGCGCGCGGCCGAGTCCTTCACCGATTCGGCGATGTTCTCGATTTCCCTGGCCGCATGGCGGACCACTTCGGCGCCCTTGCCGGCGAGGTCCGCGGTCTTGCGCGAGTTGTCCTCGGTGATGCGGGCGATCTCCGACACCTCGTTGATGCTGACCGTCAGTTCCTCGATGGAGGCGGCGGTGGCGGCGCTGGACTCGGCCTGGTTGCGCGCGGCCAGACTGATCTCGCTGGCGGAGACAGAAAGTTCACCCGATTCCTTGGCCAGCGTGTCGGTACCCTGGTTGATCTCGCCCACGATCTGGTGGAGCTTCGCCTGCATGCTGGACAGGGCGCCCAGCAGGTTGCCGGGCTGGTCGCTGGCGCTGGCGATGTTCTGGGTGAGATCGCCTTGCGCGAAGTGTTCCACCTGCTTCGCTGCGACGGCCGGCTCGCCGCCGATCTGCCGCTGCACGCTGCGGTTGATGGCCAGGCCCAGCGCGCCGAGCAGGACGCCCACCAGCAGCACGAAGGCGGCGCTGGTCATGGCATCCTGCCTGAACGCCGCCTCCACGTCGTCGACATAGATGCCGGTACCGACGATCCAGCCCCAAGGCTTGAATTCCCGCACGTGGGAAATCTTGGGCACTGGCTGGTCGCTGCCCGGCTTCGGCCAGAGATAGTCGACGTCCCCCGCGCCGGTCGCCTTGACCGCCTCCACCATCTCGCGGAATAACGGTTTGCCGGAGGGATCCTTGGTATCGGAAAGATCCTTGCCATCGAGTTCGGGACGGATCGGGTGCATCACCATGCGCGGCGTGGCGTCGTTGATCCAGAAGTACTCATTGCCCGCGTAACGCAGCCCACTCAGAATTTCCTTGGCCCGCCGCTGCGCCTCCTCCTGGCCGTGCCGCCCGGCTTGTTGCAACTTGTATTCCTGCTCGATCACGCCGATCGCGGTCTCTACCAGGGAGCGCAGGGCCATGCGCTTCTCTTCCTGCATATGGTTGCGTTGCTCGAAGACGGAGAAGGCACCCAGCACTATCAGGCCGGCCAGCATGCTGGCCAGCATGATGTATAGGCGGGTACGCAGGGTGGTGTTGCCGAACAACGAGGTCATGATGCGCTCCAGGGGGGTGAATACGTGCCCCTATTAACGGCAGTGTTGCGCGGCGGCGCATGGCCGGCATGGCCATCAGGCCTGGTAGATTCATACCAAAACACGAATGTATACGTACCAGACTTACCCCACGATCAGCGCCACGCCCGCCAGCATCAGCGCGCCGGCGGCCAGATTCCCGGCCAGACGCGCCTCGCGGAACACCCAGGCGCCGAGCAGGATGCCGAACAACACCGACAGGCGCTTGACGGCGATCATGTAGGCCGTTTCCGTCTGCGCCAGGGCGAGGAAGTGGGTCAGCACCATGGCCGCCATCAGTCCAGCCACCGCCCAAACCCGCGCGCCCCCGGCGAGGGCGCGGCCGATGAGCGCGGGCCGGCGCAGGCCGAAGAACAGCAGGGTGAGGCCGCCGAGCAGGACGAAATAGAGGGCGCCGAAGGCCAGCGCGTGGCCCGGCACCAGGCCCAGGGCGCCCTTGCCCAGCACCGCGGTGACGCTGTAGATCGCCGCCACCGCCAGCATGAGGCGGGAGCCGGTCTGGCGAAGCATGGCGGCGAAGGGCGCCAGCCAGGTGCGGGGATGCCGCCCGGCATGCCGCAGATTGAGCCCCCAGGCGCCGGCCGTCACCAGGACGACGCCGGCCAGCCCGGTTCCGGACAGGGTTTCCCCCAGCAACAGCCAGCCGGTCAGGGCGGTGAACACCGGGGTGAAGGCCACGTAGGGCAGGGTCGCCGACAGTGGATGGTCGCGGATGGCGCGCACGTACAGCAGCATGGCCAGGATTTCCAGCGGCATGGCGGCGGCCAGCCAGCCCCAGAACGCGGGCGGCGGCGCCGGCAGGCCGAGGCTCAGGAAGACCGGCAGCAACAGCAGGCCGGGCAGACCGAAGCGGATGAGAGTGAGTTCGCCGGCGGAGCGGTCCGCCAGCCACTTCTTGGTGGCGGTGTCGGCCAGGGCCAGGCTGAGGGCGCAAACCAGGGCGAGGGGGAACCAGTGCACGGTGGCGCCGGCTCAGAGCCTGTGAATACTTCCAGAACGGCCACACACAACACCGTCATTCCCGCGAAAGCGGGAATCCAGTGCCTTCGTAACCCATAGAAATTCCTGGATTCCCGCCTGCGCGGGAATGACGGTTTTGTTGGGAGCGGGCATGTTTTCGCGGCCTCTCAGGCCGCGTCCGGCAGCTTCTTGCCGGGATTTAGGATGCCGTTCGGGTCGAACAGGCGCTTCAGGTCGCCCATCACCGCCAGGGTGTCGGCGTCCAGTTCACGGCTCACGAAGTGACGCTTCTCGGAACCGATGCCGTGCTCGCCGGACAGGCTGCCGCCCAGGCCCAGCACGGTTTCGATGAGGGCCTCGCGGCAGGCGCGGCCGCGCGCCATCTCGTCGGCGTCGTCGGGGCGCACCATGATGTTGACGTGCAGGTTGCCGTTGCCGGCGTGGCCGAAGCTGACGATGGGCACCCGGTGCCGGACGCCGAGACCGTCGATGGCATCGACCAGTTCGGCCAGGCGCGCGACCGGCACCACCACGTCCTCATTGATCTTCAGCGGCGCGATCTTCTTCACCGCCAGTGACAGCGACTTGCGCGCGGTCCACAGACGCTGGATGTCGGCGGCGGCGAAACCGCTCTGGATTTCCAGCAGGCCCTCGCCCGCCAGGGCTTGCTCCAGGGAGGCGATCTGGCGCGGCACGTCCTCGGCGCCGCCGTCCGCCTCCACCATGAGCACGGCGCGGGTACCGGCGGGCAGGCCCTCGGCGCCGCCGTATTCGCGGATGGCGGCCAGCGAACGGCTGTCCATGAACTCCAGCGCGCAAGGTACCACCGGCCGCGCCATGATCCGCACCACGGCGGCGCAGGCGGCGGCGTTGCCGGCGTAGCAGACGCGCAGGGTGGCCACGGTCTGGGGGCGCGGGACGAGCTTCAGGGTGGCCTCGGTGATGAGCGCCAGGGTGCCTTCCGAACCCACCAGCAGGCGGGACAGGTCGTAGGCGGTGGCGTACTTGCTGGTGCGGCTGCCGACGCGCAGCTCGCGGCCGTCGCCGGCCACCGCGCGCAGGCCCAGCACGTGGTCGCGGGTGGCGCCGTACTTGACGCAGCGCGGGCCGGCGGCGTTGGTGGCGAGGTTGCCGCCGATGCGGCTGTAGGCACCGGAACCCGGGTCGGGGGCGTACATCAGGCCCGCCGTCGCGGCCAGGTCGTCGATGTCGTCGGTGACCACGCCGGGCTCCACCACCATCAGGCGGTTGGCCGCGTCGAACTCCAGGATGCGGTTCATGCACTCGAAGCTCACCACCACCGAGCCGGGCAGCGGCAGGGCGCCGCCCAGGTTGCCGGAGCCGGCGCCGCGGGCGACCAGGGGGAAGCGGTGATCGTTGGCCAGCCGCACGATGGCCGCGACGTCGTCGTGGCCGGACGGAAACAGCACCGCCTCCGGCAGGCAGGCGCGCGGCGTCTCGTCGCTCTCGTAGAGGGCGCGGCTGTCGGCATCGAAGCGCGCCCGCTCGGCGCCGAGCAGGGCCAGCAGTTCAGCCTGGGCCGCCGGGGTCAGGGCCATGCGCGTCACCCCAGGGCCGGCTCGACCACTTCCGCCACCGCCGCCAGGGCGTCGCCGTCGGCATAGCGGCCGAACACCTCCTGCACGGCGGCGTCGTAGATCAGGCGGTTGAAGGGGCTGGCGAGCTGCTCGCGCATGGCGTGCTTGAGGGCCTGGGTCATCACCTTGTCGAGGGAGACGATGCGCTTGGCGCGCACCACGCCATCCTCGGCGTCCACCAGGATCATGCGCAGGCGACCGCGGTCGCCCGCTTCCTCGCGCGGCAGTTCGCGCTCGGCCTCGGGCACCAGGTGGACGTTGAAGGCCACCTCGGACCATTCGCACACATTCTGGATTTTGTAGAGCAGGAAGGCGGCGGGGCCATGCGTGAACAGACCGGTTTCCACCGGCTGCAGGCGGAAGCCGTCCACCTCGGCGGCGGTGGGGCCGCGCCAGAACAGCACCAGTTCGTGGCCCTCGCCGGCATAGACGTAGCGCGCGCCCTCGTCATAGTGCTTGTAGTCCGGGTCGAAGACCTCGCCGACCTGGCGGGTCGCCGCCATCACTGATTTTCCTCGGGCAGCACCGAGGCCAGCATGGCCACCATGTCCGGATCGAAGTCGTAGCCCAACTCCTCGCCGGGGTTGATGGACAAGCCCATGTTCTCGCCCATGCGGCGCAGGATCCAGGCCATCTCGGTAAGCAGGCCGCCGGAGAAGCCGGGATACTCGGCGACGAAGGCCTTGGCCCGCTCCGGCGAACTGAAGGTGATCAGCACGCGGTTGCCCTCCTCGTCCTCGACGACCAGGGGCTGCGCCTTGGTGCTGAGCTGGAAGCCGGCGATCTGGTGCTTCTCGTCCTTCACCGGCATGAACACTTCCACGTCCACCAGGCGGCGGGCGAAACTCTCCGGGTCCAGTTGGCCTTGCAACATTTCCAGGAGCAGGCGTTCGACATCGGTGCGGGGGGCGGTGGCGTCCATTTCAATTACGTTGCGGTGCGGAAGACCGGGCAGGATACCACCGGCCCCCACCCCCCGAAAGCCAATAGAATCCGCCACGTACACAGCGGAGACCGATATGTTGAGACTGGGCATCGACCTGGGTGGCAGCAAGATCGAGATCGTCGCCCTGGCCGGTGACGGCCGCGAACTGCTGCGCCGGCGCGTCGCCACCCCGCAAGGCGACTACCGCGCCACGCTGGCGACCGTGGCGGCCCTGGTGGAGGCGGCGGAAGCGGAACTCGGCGAGCGTGGCAGCGTGGGCCTCGGCATGCCGGGCGCCGAATCCCGCGTCAGCGGCCTCATCAAGAACGCCAACTCCACCTGTCTCATCGGCCAGCCCCTGAAGCGCGACCTGGAAACCCTGCTGCGACGGGAAGTGCGCCTGGCCAACGACGCCAACTGCTTCGCCCTGTCGGAAGCGGTGGACGGCGCGGCGGCGGGGGCGGAAGTCGTCTTCGGCGTCATCCTCGGCACCGGCTGCGGCGCCGGCGTGGTGGTCCACGGACGGGTGCTGACCGGCGCCAACGCGATCGCCGGCGAGTGGGGCCACAACCCCCTGCCCTGGCCGCAAGACCACGAGCGTCCCGGTCCCGCCTGCTACTGCGGCAAGCACGGCTGCCTGGAGACCTGGTTATCCGGACCCGGCCTCAGCCGCGACCATCTCGCCGCCACCGGCGTCGCACTGCCCGCCGGGGAGATCGCCGCCCGCGCCGAAGCCGGCGACGCGGCCTGCGCGGCGACGCTGGAACGCCACGAGGAACGCCTGGCGCGCGGCCTCGCACACGTCATCAACGTACTCGATCCGGACGTCATCGTCCTCGGCGGCGGCCTCTCCAAGATCGGCCGCCTGTATGCCAACGTGCCGCGTCTGTGGACCCGCCACGTATTCTCCGACCATGTCGCCACCCGCCTGCTGCCGCCCCAGCACGGCGACTCCGGCGGCGTGCGCGGGGCGGCCTGGCTGTGGGAGGCTTGAATCCTGGTTGGGTAGCGCGTGTTCGACACGAGTTCGGTCGGCAAGCCTTGCACCCTCACCCGCCGCTTCGCGTCGGACTCGGCGAAAGAACCCCTCTCTCGGCCGGAGAGGGAAACAGCCAATCAAGCCCCTCAGGGCTTGGCTTGCGGGACGAGCCGCGCCGACCAGGCGCGGCCGTCGGCCTGAATCTGCAGCAGGCGGTCGATGTTGGGGTGCTTGCCGGGGTGCGCGCGGGCATCCGCGGTGTGCTCGGCGAAGAGGAGGAGTCCCTCGGCGGCGGCGGCGGTGTCGATGGCCGCGTGCTTGAGGACGAGGTACTGGTAGACACGCAGCGAGCCCTGGCTGCCCGGCCGGTTCTCGATGACGGCCGCCTCCCCCTGCGGTCCCTCCAGCTCGATCCGCGCCAGATGGTCGGCCGGCGGCAGGCCGGCGAGCTTGTCGGCGAACCCCATCAGACGCGGTAGGCGGCGAAGGTGAGGATCTTCGAGGTGAGACGCATGGCCTGCTTGACCGGCTCGGGCAACTCGGCGCCGCCGTGGGCGATGGCGGTCTCGGCGTGTTTGATCTCGTCCGCCTTCATCTGCTCGACGACGGCGCGGCTTTTCGCGTCGCTTTCCGGCAGGCTGGAAAGGTGGCCGTCCAGGTGACCTTCCACCTGGCGCTCGGTCTCCGCCAGGAAACCCAGGTTCCACTTGTCGCCCAGCGCCCCGGCGACGGCACCGAGGGCGAAGGAACCGGCGTACCAGAGCGGGTTGAGGAAGCTCTTGTGGCTGCCCAGTTCGTGCAGGCGCCGCTCGCACCAGGCCAGGTGCTCGGTTTCCTCGTCGGAGGCCTCGAGCAGGGCGCGCGCCGCCTCGGGATTGCGGGCGGTGAGGGCCTGGCCCTGATAGAGCGCCTGGGCGCACACCTCGCCGCTGTGATTGACGCGCATCAGCCCGGCGGCGTGGCGCTTCTCCGCCTCGCTCAGCTCCGCCTCGGCGATGCCCGCATCGGGATAGGCCCGGCGGCTGTGCGCGCTGGCGAAAACCGTGCGCAGGGCTTTGTCGAATTGCAGGATGAAGGCGTCCGGCGAGGGAGGGGTACGGAAGTCGGGGAACATGGTCGGGCCAGGCGGTGAGGATGGCCAGGAATTATAAGGCGCCTCAATCCAGGTGCGCGTCGATCAGCTCGCGCACGAAGTGATCCGGCTTGGCGCCATGGAAGCGGGCCACCTCCTCGCCGTGCTTGAACACCAGCACGGTGGGAAAGCCGCGGGCGCCGTACCTGCCGGCGATCTTCATGTTGTCGCCCTCGTCCACCTCGATCTTCGCCAGCTTCACCTTGCCGTCGTAGGCGGGGATCACCCGCGTCAGCACCGGCGTGAGGAAGTGGCAGGGGCCGCACCAGTCGGCCCACAGATCGACCAGCACAAGCTGGAAATGCGAGGCGTCGAGCACGTCGTGCTGGAAGTGGTGCAGGTCGGTATCGATGATGCACTCGCCGGCGCAGGCCTCGTCGTGCTGGCGGTCATGATGCTGCAGGGTCATGGCGGTAGGGCTCCAAACGCGATTGCGGGTCCTGCCGGTAGAACCTGGCCATCTGGGCGTAGACGGCGGGATATTCCGCCGCCAGCAGGTCCGGCAGTTCGAAGAAAAATTCGGACAGCACGGCGAAGAACTCCGCCGGGCTTTCCGAGGCATAGGGATCGATGTCGAGCTCGACGCCGATGCGCTCGGCGTCGTCCACGCGGCGGCAGAAATCAGCGTAGGCCGGCTCGAAGGCGGCGGCCCAGGCGGCGGCGTCCATGTCCGTGTGCAGCGGCGGCAGGCCATCGACGGCGCCGTTCTTCATGTCCAGCTTGTGGGCGAACTCGTGGATGACGACGTTATAGCCGTCGCTCCAGCCGGAGGCGGCGATGTCGTCCAGCGAAAGGATCAGCGGCCCGCCCTCCCAGGCCTCGCCGGACAGGGGCTGGCGCACCCGGTGGACGACGCCGAAGTCGTCGGTGATCTCCCGCTCCGGCACGAACTGCTGCGGGTAAAGGATGATCTCGTTCCAGGTGCCGTACCAGCCGCCGCCCAGGTTCAGCACGGGCAGCGCGGCCTGCAGGGCGATGGCGGCGAGCTCGCGGCCACCGGGCTCGGCGCCGGCGACCGGGGTGACGGTCTTCTCCTCCAGCAGTCGCCGCGCCAGGACACGCAACTGCTCGCGCTCGGCGTCGTTGAAACCGTCGAACAGGGGCAGGCGCAGCCCCTCGCTCCAGTCCTCCTCGGTGGGCGCCGGCAGCGTCGCCGGCTTGCCGAACAGGGCGCGGAGGAGACCCGCCATGGCGGTGGAGTGTCAGACGCCTTCCCGCGTCGCCCGCTTGCGCTCGTGTTCCTTGAGGAAGCGCTTGCGGATGCGGATGGTCTTGGGGGTGATTTCCACCAGCTCGTCGTCGGCGATGAACTCGATGGCCTTCTCCAGGCTCATGTCGATGGGCGGCACCAGGCGCACGGCCTCGTCGGTGCCGGAGGCGCGCACGTTGGTGAGCTGCTTGCCCTTGATGGGGTTCACCACCAGGTCGTTCTCCCGGCTGTGGATGCCGATGACCATGCCTTCGTAGAGCTTGTCGCCCGGGTTGACGAACATGCGGCCGCGGTCTTGCAGCTTCCACAGGGCGTAGGCCACGGCCTCGCCGTTCTCCTGCGAGATGAGCACGCCGTTGCGGCGTTCGGCGACGCCGCCTTCCTTGACCGGCGCGTATTCGTCGAAGACGTGCGACAACAGGCCCGTACCCCGCGTCATGTTCATGAATTCACCCTGGAAGCCGATCAGGCCGCGCGCGGGAATGCGGTATTCGATGCGCACCCGACCGCGGCCGTCCGGCACCATGTCCTGCATGTCGCCCTTGCGCAGGCCCAGGCTTTCCATGACCGCGCCCTGGTGGCCTTCTTCCACATCCACGGTGAGTTGTTCGTAGGGTTCCAGTTCGACGTCGTCGACGATCTTCTTCACCACGCGGGGACGGCCCACGGCCAGCTCGTAGCCCTCGCGGCGCATGTTCTCGATGAGGATGGACAGGTGCAGCTCGCCGCGGCCGGAGACGTCGAAGATGTCGGCGTCCTTGGTGTCGTGCACGCGCAGGGCCATGTTGGTGAGCAGTTCCTTGTGCAGGCGGTCGCGGATCTGGCGGCTGGTGACGAACTTGCCCTCGGTGCCGGCCAGCGGGCTGCTGTTGACCATGAACTGCATGGACAGGGTGGGCTCGTCGATCTTCAGCAGCGGCAGGGCTTCCGGCTGCTCCGGGTCGGTGATGGTGGCGCCCAGCACCAGATCCTCGATGCCGGTGATCTGCACGATGTCGCCGGCCAGGCCCTCGTCCAGCTCCACCTTGTTCAGGCCCTGGTAGCCGAACACCTGGCCTACCTTGGCCTTCACCGGAACACGCTCGTGCTCGGCCATCTCCTCGTCGGTGCCGAACAGCACCACGACCTGCTGGCCGGTCTTCACCTTGCCGCGCTGGATGCGGCCGACGCCGATGCGGCCGACGTAGCTGTTGTAGTCGAGGGCGGAAATCTGCAATTGCAGGGGCGTGTCCTCGTCGGTGGCCGGCGGCGGCACGTGCTTCAGCACGGTCTCGAACAGGGGCTTCATGTCGACGCGCGGCTGATCCAGCTCCAGCGCCGCCCAGCCGTTGAGGCCGGAGGCATAGACGATGGGAAAGTCCATCTGCTCGTCGGAAGCGCCCAGCTTGTCGAACAGATCGAAGGTCAGGTTGACGGCGTTGTCGGCGTCGGCGCCGTCGCGGTCCACCTTGTTCACCACGACGATGGGGTGCAACCCCAAAGCCAGGGCCTTCTTGGTGACGAAGCGGGTCTGCGGCATCGGCCCTTCGACCGCGTCGACCAGCAGCAGCACACCGTCCACCATGCCCAGCACCCGTTCCACCTCGCCGCCGAAGTCGGCGTGGCCGGGGGTGTCGACGATGTTGATGTGGACGCCGTTGTAATTGACCGAGGTGTTCTTGGCGAGGATGGTGATGCCCCGCTCCTTTTCCAGGTCGTTCGAGTCCATGACCCGCTCGGAAACCTGCTGGTGGGCGGCGAAGGTGCCGGACTGACGCAGGAGCTGGTCCACCAGGGTGGTCTTGCCGTGGTCGACGTGGGCGATGATGGCGATGTTGCGAAGGGCGCGGGACATGGGGCTAAGTTCTTATCAGCAAAGCCGAATATTCTACACCGCCGCCGTGTCCTGAGCCGCTTCGAGGCGGTTGGAATCGAAAATACTAGGCCGCGCTGTCGCCAACGGGTCTGACCCGGGAGGCTGCCTCCTTGGCGCGGGAGCGCGCTTCCTCGATGTCCTTGCCCTCCGCCACGGCCACCCCCATGCGCCGGCGGGTGAAGGACACCGGCTTGCCGAACAGGCGCAGATCCGTGCCCGGCACCCGCAGGGCCACATCCACGCCCTCGAAGCGGATGCCCTCGGCCTCGACGCCGCCGTAGATCACCGCCGAGGCGCCGGGGTTGCGCAGGGACACGTCCACCGGCAGGCCCAGGATGGCGCGGGCGTGCAGCTCGAACTCGCTCTGGCGCTGGGTCGCCAGGGTCACCAGGCCGGTATCGTGGGGGCGGGGGCTTACCTCGGAAAACCACACCTCGTCCCCCTTCACGAAGCATTCCACGCCGAAGATGCCCAGGCCACCCAGATTGTCGGTCACCGCCCGGGCGATCGCCCGAGCCCGTTCCAGGGCCTTGGTGCTCATCGGCTGGGGCTGCCAGCTTTCCACGTAGTCGCCCTTCACCTGGACGTGGCCGATGGGCTCGCAGAAGTGGGTTTCCGGCTTGCCGTCCACCCCCATGGCGCGCACGGTGAGCTGGGTGATCTCGTAGTCGAACTCCACCACGCCCTCGGCGATGACCCGGCCCTTGTTCACCCGACCGCCGGCGTTGGCGTAATCCCAGGCCTTGGCCAGTTCATCCGGGCCGTCCACCCGGCTCTGGCCCTTGCCGGAAGAGGACATGACCGGTTTGATGATGCACGGGTAGCCGATGCCGCCCTGCCCTTCGACCGCGACCTTCAATTCAGCAAAGGTATCGGCGAAGGCATAGGTGGAGGTGGGCAGCTTCAGGGTCTCCGCCGCCAGCCGGCGGATGCCCTCCCGGTTCATGGTCAGGTTCGCCGCCCGCGCCGTCGGCACCACCCGGCAGACGCCGGCAGCTTCAAGTTCCAGCAGGGCTTCCGTGGCGATGGCCTCGATCTCCGGCACCACGATGGCCGGCTTTTCCGAATCAATGAGGCGGGCCAGCACGTTGCCGTCCGCCATGTCGATGGTCTGCGCCCGGTGCGCCACCTGATGGCCCGGGGCGCCGTCGTAGCGATCCACCGCGATGACTTCGACGCCCAGGCGTTGCAGGGCGATGATCACTTCCTTGCCCAGTTCCCCCGCCCCCAGCAGCATGACGCGGGTGGCGGACGGTGAAAGCGGCGTGCCGATCTGCATGGTTGGGACTCCTCTTTCGCACCTTTGTGGTGCTGAACTGGACGGCGGCTTATAGTTGCGAGCGAAGCTTAACGTAAGAGCCTTCGCATGCGTTCCCGCCACGTTGCCGTCCTTCTTTTCTGCGCGAGTCTGGTAGGCTCGGTCCACGCCGCTGACTGGCTCTACCTGACCAGCCCGGGTGATACCCTCATCGGCATCGGCGAGCAGTACCTGAAGAACCCCAGGGACTGGCCCAAGGTGCAGGTCGCCAACACCGTGGCAGACCCCAGGCGTCTGCCCGCCAACACCCGCATCCGCATCCCCGTCGATCTGCTCAAGCTGACGCCGGCGCCGGCGACGGCCACGGCAGTGCACGGCAACGTGCGCTTCAAGACCGCCGAGGGTCCCTTCCAGGCGCTACGTGCCGAGACCCAACTGAACGGCGGAGAGACCGTGCTGACCGGCCCCGGGGGTAGCGTCAGCTACCGCTTCGCTGACGGCACCACCCTCACCCAGCAGGCATCCAGCCGGCTGGTGTTCGGACGCCTCGCCGCCTACGGCAAGACCGGCATGGTCTCCACCGAACTCGGCCTCGAAAGCGGCCGCCTGGAAGCCAGCGCTGCCCGCCAGCAGGCGCCCGCCGGCGGTTTCAGCGTGCGCACCCCGGTGGCGGTGGCCGGCCTGCGCGGGACCGGATTCCGCCTCAACCTCTCGGAGGACGGCGCCCGCCTCGCCAGCGAGGTGCTGGAAGGCGCCGTGGGCGTGTCCGCCCAGGGCACGGAGGTGAACGTCGCGGGCGGCTACGGCACCGTCGCCGAAGCCGGCAAGCCACCCGCGCCGCCGCGCGCCCTGCGTCCCAAACCCAACCTGGCCGGCCTGCCGGCGCGGGTGGAGAGCCTGCCGCTAAGCTTTACCTGGCAACCGAACATGCCGGCCCGCGCCTGGCGCGCCCAGGTCGCCGCCGACGCCAGCTTCGCCACGGTACTGCTGGAGGGCCTGTTCAGCGAGCCCAGCGCCCGTTGGGAAACCGACCTGGCGGACGGCCACTATGTGCTGCGCGTGCGCGCCGTCGACGAGGCCGGCCTCGAAGGCTTCGACAGCCAGCACCCCTTCACCCTCGATGCCCGCCCCTTCCCGCCCCGCCTCAGCGCTCCCGCCGACGGTGCCCGCCTGTATCACCCGGACACGGTCCTGGAGTGGGCCGCGGCGCAAGGCGCGCATGGCTACGTGGTACAGATCGCACCTTCGCCGGATTTCGCCGCTGGCGTGCGCGAACACCGCCCGGGTGCGCAGTTGCGCCTGACGGAAGCCCTGCCCGAGGGCGCGTGGCACTGGCGCGTGGCCAGCGTCGACGCGGCCGGACGTGCCCGCCTGTGGTCCGCACCACGGGCCCTGCGCGTGCAGTACCTGCCGGGCGCCCCCACCGGCGGCACGGCCCGCGGCGACGGCAAGCGCCTGCATTTCGCCTGGAATGGCAGCACCGGCGTTTCCAGCTACGATTTCGAACTGGCCGGCAAGCCTTCGATGGCCAACCCCTTGGCGCAGCAGCGAACCCACACACCGGAAACCAGCGCGGAACTGAAGCCGGGCAAGTATTTCTGGCGCGTGCGTGGCGTCGAAGCGGACGGTCAGGCCGGCGCCTGGAGCGAGCCCAGCCCGGTGGTACAGCCGCCGGCGCGGCCGACGGAACTGGCCGGCCAGGTCATCGGCGAGGCCTTGTCGCTGGCCTGGCGGGGCGAAGCCGACAACTACCGGATCGACCTGGCGCGTGATCCCAATTTTGCCGAGAAGATCTCGCAGACCGGGGTAAGCGGAAACCGGACCAGCCTTCGCCTGCCTGCCAGGGGCCAATACTGGCTGCGCGTGCTGGCCATCGGCGCCGACGGCGTGGAAGGCCCGCCCAGCACACCCCTGCTGCTCACCGTGCAGGGGCCGACACCCTGGTGGCTGCTGCCCATCATGATGCTGCCGGCGCTGTAAGCGGGATTGCCCGGCGGGCGTGCAGGCTTAGCCCACCCAGCGCCGGGCGTTGCGGAACAGGCGCAGCCAGGGACCGTCCTCCTTCCAGTCGTCCGGCCGCCAGGAATGCTGCACGGCGCGGAACAGCCGCTCCGGGTGCGGCATCATGATGGTGAAGCGGCCGTCCGGCGTGGTCAGCCCGGTGATGCCCCGTGGCGAACCGTTGGGGTTGAACGGGTAGGTCTCGGTCCGGCGCCCGCGGTTTTCGACGTAACGCAGGCAGACCTCCGCCGCCTTGCGCTGGGCCTTGGCGTCGAACACCGCGCGGCCCTCGCCATGCGCCACCACGATGGGCGTGCGCGAGCCGGCCATGCCGTCGAACAGGATGGAGGGGGTCTCCGGCACCTCAACCATGACGAAGCGGGCCTCGAACTGCTCCGACAGGTTGCGCTCGAAGCGCGGCCAGTGCTCGGCGCCGGGGATGATGTCCTTGAGCCGGCTCATCATCTGACAGCCGTTGCAGACCCCCAGGGCGAAGCTGTCGGGCCGCGCGAAAAAGGCCTGGAACTCGTCGCGGGCACGGGGGTTGTGCAGGATGGAGGCGGCCCAGCCCCCCCCCGCACCGAGCACGTCACCGTAGGAAAAGCCGCCGCATGCGGCGAGACCCTTGAAATCCTTGAGCTTGACGCGGCCGGCGAGGACATCGCTCATGTGCACGTCCACCGGCGCGAAGCCGGCCTTGTGGAAGGCGGCGGCCATCTCCACCTCGCCGTTGACGCCCTGCTCGCGCAGGATGGCCACCTTCGGCTGCGCGCGCTTCTTCCTGACATAAGGGGCGGCGACGTCCTCGTTCGGATCGAAGGTGAGCTTCACGTGCAGGCCCGGATTCTTCTTCGCCGTCAGCCCCTTGAACTCCTGCTCGGCGCAGGCCGGGTTGTCGCGCAGGGCCTGGAGCCGGTAGCTGGTCTCGGACCAGGCTTCGAGAAGATCGCTGCGCGCCTCGTTGAACACCGCGGCGCCCTCGCGCAGGATGCGGATGCGGTCCTTCTTGTTGGTTGCACCGATGATGTAGAACTCGTCGCGCAGGTCGGCTTCCAGGATGGCGTCCATGACCGCACGGGTGTCGCTGCGGCGCACCTGCACGACGGCGCCGAGCTCCTCGTTGAAGAGGATGCCGAACAGGCGGCTGGTGTAGGGCTCACGCGGATCGGGGGCGTCCACCACGTCTTCCATGATGTCGTCGTGGATGCGGTGGTATCTCAGCTCGTCGACGTCGAGGTCCACCCCGCAGCGGCCGGCGAAGGCCATCTCGCAGATCGTGGCGAACAGGCCGCCGTCGGCACGGTCATGGTAGGCCAGCAGCTTGCCCTCGGCGTTGAGCTTCTGGATCAGGGCGAAGAAGCTCTTCAGCCGGGCGGGCTCCTCCAAGTCCGGGCAGGTATCGCCCAGTTCGCCGTAGACCTGGCCCAGCACGCTGCCGCCCAGGCGGTTGCGGCCGCGGCCCAGGTCGAACAGAAGCAGATCCGTCTCGCCCTGGTCGGTACGCAGTTGCGGCGTCAGGGTGCGGCGGGCGTCGGCGCAGGGGGCGAAGGCGGTGATGATGAGGGACAGGGGCGAGACCACGGCCTTCCTCTCGCCGTTCTCCTCCCACAGGGTGCGCATGGACATGGAGTCCTTGCCCACCGGGATGCTGATATCCAGCGCGGGGCATAGTTCCTTGCCTACCGCCCGCACGGTGTCGAACAGGGCCGCGTCCTCGCCCGGGTGGCCGGCGGCGGCCATCCAGTTGGCGGACAGGCGCAGGTCGGAGAGGTCGTTCACCGCCGCCGCCGCCAGGTTGGTGACGGCCTCGCCCACCGCCAGGCGGCCGGAAGCGGCCGGGTCGATGAGGGCGACGGGGCTGCGCTCGCCCATGGCCATGGCCTCGCCCAGATTCGTGTCATAGCCCAGGGTGGTCACCGCGACGTCGGCCACCGGCATCTGCCAGGGGCCGACGAACTGGTCGCGGGCGGTGAAGCCGCCAACGGTACGGTCGCCGATGGTGATGAGGAAGCTCTTGTTGGCCACGCTGGGATGCCGCAGCACCCGGTAGGCCGCCTCCACCAGGTCCAGCCCCTCGGCGGTGAAGGGCTTGAGGCTGGGCGCCAGACGCTTGACCTTGCGCGTCATGCGCGGCGGCTTGCCGAGCAGCACCTCCATGGGCATGTCCACCGGCTGGTTGCCGAAATGGCGGTCGGCCACCACCAGTTGGCCGTCCTTCGTCGCCTTCCCGACCACCGCGAAGGGGCAGCGTTCCCGCTCGCAGAGCGCCCGGAACAGCGGCAGATCCTTGGCGGCGATGGCCAGCACGTAGCGTTCCTGGGCCTCGTTGCACCAGATTTCCCGGGGGCTCATGCCCGGCTCCAGGCTGGGTACGTCGCGCAGTTCGAACTTCGCCCCGAGGCCGGCGCCGTGCGCCAGTTCCGGCATGGCGTTGGAGAGGCCGCCGGCGCCGACGTCGTGGATGGAGAGGATGGGATTCGCCTTCCCCATCTGCCAGCAGCGGTCGATGACTTCCTGGGCACGGCGCTGGATCTCCGGGTTGCCGCGCTGCACCGAGTCGAAGTCCAGGGCCTCGGCATTGCTGCCGGCGCCCATGCTGGAGGCTGCACCGCCACCGAGGCCGATGAGCAGGCCGGGGCCACCGAGCTGGATGAGCAGGGCGCCGGCCTTGAAATGCTGCTTGTGGATGTGGTCCTCGCGGATGTTGCCGACACCCCCCGCTAGCATGATGGGCTTGTGGTAGCCGCGCACCTGGCCGTCCGGGGTGTCCAGCTCGAAGGTGCGGAAGTAGCCGGTCAGGTTGGGCCGGCCGAATTCATTGTTGAACGCCGCCGCGCCGATGGGCCCTTCCAGCATGATCTGCAAGGGCGAAACGATGCGCCCGGGGCGGCCGTGCTCCTTTTCCCAGGGCTGGATGAAGCCGGGGATGTTCAGGTTGGAGACGGTGAAGCCGGTAAGGCCGGCCTTGGGCTTGGAACCCTGGCCCACCGCGCCCTCGTCGCGGATCTCGCCGCCGGAACCGGTGGCGGCACCGGGGAAGGGGGAGATGGCGGTGGGATGGTTGTGGGTCTCCACCTTCATGAGGATGTGGGTGGGCTCCAGGTGGTAGCCATAGGCGCCCTTCGCGTCCGGATAGAAGCGGCCGATGCTGGCGCCTTCGATGACCGAGGCGTTGTCGGAATAGGCCGACAGCGTGCCTTGCGGCCGCACCTGATGGGTGTGGCGGATCATGGCGAACAGGGATTCGTCCTGCTTCCTGCCGTCGATGACCCACTCGGCGTTGAAGATCTTGTGCCGGCAATGCTCCGAGTTGGCCTGGGCGAACATCATCAGTTCCACGTCGGTGGGATTGCGCTGCACAGCCTTGAAGTTCTTCACCAGGTAGTCGATCTCGTCCGCCGACAGGGCCAGGCCCCAGTCGGCGTTGGCCTGCTCCAGTGCCTTGCGGCCGCCCCTGAGGATATCCACGGTGTTGAAGGGCGGCGGCTCGACGTGGTGGAACAGTTGCTCGGCGCCGACCTCGTCGAACAACACGCTCTCGGTCATGCGGTCGTGCAGCAGGGGCAGCGCGGCCTGGATGGTTTCCGGCGCAAGTCGGCGACCCTTCTTGCGGAAAAGTTGCCAGCACACACCGCGCTCGATGCGAAGCACCGCCTGCAAACCGCAGTTGGCGGCGATGTCCGTGGCCTTCGAAGACCAGGGCGAGACGGTGCCCAGGCGCGGCACCACCAGCACCACGTCCGCCTCCGGCGTGTGCGGCTCGGCGTGCAGCAGCTCGCCGAGGAAAGCGAGTTCGTCCGCATCCGGCTCCCGCGCCAGTTCGACGAAATAGCGGTATTCCGCGACCAGACCGGCAACGCCCGCGGGTTTCAGCGCGGCGAGCAGTTTGTCGATGCGGAAGTCGGAAAGGGCGGGTCCGCCCTTCAGGTGGAGTACGCGGCGCATGGGCTTACCCATCGGATTGGGAAGCCGCCTATGTTAACGAAACAACGCGTGACTTGTCGCCGCGCGGGCAAGTCCCAGCCTTAGAGCCTATTGAAATAGGCTCTTAATCAGCCGAAAGCGTCCGCCGGCGCCTTCATGGCGGCGCGCAGTGAGGCACCGACGCGCCCCGCCTTGAAAGGCTTGACGATGAAGCCCACGGCGCCATAGCCGACGGCCTCGCGGACCGTCGCCATGCTGGCATCCCCCGAGATCATGACGATGCGGCAGGATTCGCAGCGCGCCTTGATCGCCTTGAGCACGTCGATGCCGGACATGCCGGGCATGTTGACGTCCAGGCACACCAGATCGGGACGGACGCGCTCCACCAGGGCCAGGGCGCTGAGTCCGTCCTTGGCCTCGCCGGCCACCGTGAAACCTTCATCGCGCAGCAGCGCCTTCAACAATTCGCGCATAAGGGTGTCGTCGTCGACCACCAGCACACGGGGGGAGTTATCCATTGAATTCATACGCCACAAGAAAAGGAAAAGCCGGCACCGAAAGCTATTATCGGCCGCGCCGGATAAAACTTTAGTTATAAGGAGAGTCGCCCGCGCCCTGTTGGCGGGTCCAGGCTTCCGGGCCTCCTCGATGGCTAGTCGTCCGCCTCCGGCAGCGACCATTTGCCCAGGTGATCCAGGCCGCAGTCATGACCCAGGAGGTCTGCGCCCTCCGGGGTATCGAGGGCATCGACCTGGAAATCTTCGTCGTCCTCCAGGATCGGGCAGGCTTCCTCGTGCGGGCGCGGCGGCCGGGTCTTGCCGGAACGGGGGATGGGGTTTTGCATGACATCCTCCTGCATCTGGGCTGTAATGGATTTATAGGCAGTCGAGGCGAAATGAAAACCATGCCGACATCAGGTTTGTATCCCCCTCCCGCGCGCCTGCCGGCGCGCCCCATGGACAGCCACAAAGGCGACTTCGGCGCGGTGGGCATCCTCGGCGGCGCCCCCGGCATGGCCGGCGCCGTGCTGCTGGCCGGCCGCGCCGCCCTGGCCTGCGGCGCCGGGCGAGTCTATGTCGGCCTGCTCGATGCGCGCGTCGCGGTGGATGCGGGTACGCCGGAACTCATGCTCGCCGCGCCCGAGCGCCTGCTGGCCCTGCCCCGCCCGGCCTGTCTGGTCGCCGGTCCCGGCCTCGGTCTCGCCGCCGCCGCGCGCGAATGGCTGCGGGCCGTGCTGCCGCTGGAGCATGCCGTGCTGGTCGACGCCGACGCCCTCAACCTGCTGGCGGGCGACGATGCCCTGCTCGCCTTGCTGCGCGCCCGCGCCGCCCCCAGCCTGATCACCCCGCACCCCGGCGAGGCCGCCCGCCTGCTCGGCGAGACGCCCGCCGCCGTGCAGGCCGAGCGGCCGGCGGCGCTGCGGCGCCTGCAACGACTCACCGGCGCCTGCGTGGTGCTGAAAGGTGCGCATAGCCTGGTCGGCAGCGCGGAAGATGAGGTCTGGCGCAATGAAACCGGCAACCCCGGTATGGCCGCGCCGGGCATGGGCGACGTGCTGGCGGGCATCATCGCCGCCCTGCTGGCGCAAGGCATGTCCGCCTTCGACGCGGCCAGGACCGGCGTCTGGCTGCACGGCGCGGCGGGCGACGCGGCCGTGCGGGCGGGGCTCGGCCCGGTCGGGCTGGCGGCGTCGGAACTGATCCCGCACGCCCGGCGCCTGCTCAATCAGTATCTGGTGACTGACTAGCCGCCGCTCACCAGAACTTTTGCGCGTCCGTCATGCGCCGCCAGGCGACCTCGTCTTCGGCGTGATGATGGCCCGAGCGCTCACGCAATGCGCCGCTGAAACGGCCGGCGTCATAAGCCGCCCCGGCGTCCCGCCGATGCACCTCCTGCAGCAGCCAGTCGGCGACGACGGCATCGTTGGCGCGCCCGAGCCGGTCCTGCAACGCGGCCAGCCGCTTGAGGAAGCTACGGGCGCGTTTGCCATAGAGGCCCTCGAGGGCATCGGCGGCGTAGCGCAGCTTCTTGGCGGCGATGCGCAGGCGGTGGCGACCGGCGGCATCGAGTTCGTCGAGCCGGCGGCACTGACGGCGCAGGTTCTTCCAGCGCCTTCCAAGGATGCGGCCCGCCCAGTCTTCCACCGGCGCGCCCGCCGCGCGCGCGGCCTGCAGGTCGCGGCCGATGCTGAGCACCAGGCGGGTGAAATCCGGCGCCGCGATGCACGCCTGGGCCTGTTCGCGTGCCCGCGCGGCGGTCGTGCCGACGCCGGACAGGAAGCTCTCGCACAGGGGTGGATCGCCCAGCACCGGCCGCACGGAAGGCAGGGTTTCCTGCACGAAGACGTCCCAGTCGCGGGCGGGGTTCAGGTCTTGCATGACCGCGGCCAGATCCGCCGCCCAGGCCGGTCGCGCCTTGCCGACACCGTCGCCGAGGGCGGCGGCGCCGCGCAGGCGGCGCAGGGCGATGCGCAACTGGTGCAGATATTCGATGTCGTCGGCCTGTTCCAGGAAGCCGGGCACGTTGGCGACGAGCTGACTCAGGGCGGAGCGGACGATCTCCTGCCAGGCTTGCGCCGCCGGCTGCCCGGCGCGCAGATCGGGCCGCCCGGCGCGGACCGGCGCCGGCTGGGCGGCCCCGCACAGGAAATAGCCGCGCTCCGCCTTGCTGCGCGGCTCGACACGCAGGGGGAGGTGTTCCAGCAGGCCGAGCGCCCAGTCGAAGAGTGCCTCCGGGTCGCCGTCGAGCAGCTCGATCTCCACTTCGGAAATGGGCCGCTCGGCCGTGCCGGCGCGGATCGTGCCCTGGTCCAGGGCCAGTTCGGCGGCACCGCCCGCGCCTTGCAGCCGCCAGGTCGTGCGCCGGAATTCGGTGACGAAGACCGGCGCGAGCCGGGCCGGCTCGATGCCGCGCAGCAGTTCCAGCGCCTCGGCGGGCAGGATGGCGAGGTCAGGAGCGGAGCCGGCCACCGGCATTTCCCATTCCGGCCGGCTGCTCAGCGCGCCCACCGCCGGCGCCTCCGCCTTCAGGGTCTGCACCCAGTGATAGCCCAGCCGCCGCAGCCGGAAGGCGATGGCGCGGCGCATCAGGGCGAAATCGGGCGTGTCGAAATAGACGCTGTGCAGGACGCGAGCGGACGGCTTGATGCCCGCCAGCAGCGGATGCAGGCGCAGACGCACGGCGTGGCGGGCATCCAGGGCTAGCTTGAGCTCGATTTCCATGGGAGTGGCGATGGCCGCGCGATAGAAGCGGGAAGGCTTTGAGGTTAGCATCAAGCGTCCACATCCAGGTTACAGCCACCGCCGCATCCGCCATGAGCCCCACTCCCCCCAGCGAATATCTGATCAACCGCGAACTCGGCATTCTCGAGTTCAACCGGCGCGTGCTGGCCCAGGCCGAGGATCCCGCCACCCCCCTGCTCGAACGTCTGCGCTTCCTGTGCATCACCTCCAGCAACATGGACGAGTTCTTCGAGATCCGCGTCGCCGGCCTGAAGGAACAGATGCGCCTGAACCCCGACCACATCGGCGTCGACGGCCTCACCGCGCGCCAGGTCTACAAGGAAGTGGCGAAGGTCTCGCACGCACTGGTGGCGCGCCAGTACGAGCTGCTCAACGGCGAAGTGCTGCCGGCGCTGGCCGCCGAGGGCATCCGCTTCCATCGCCGCACGCACTGGAATCCCGAGCAGACCGAGTGGATCCGCACTTTCTTCTTCGACGAACTGATGCCGGTCCTCACGCCCATCGGCCTGGACCCCGCCCACCCCTTCCCCAACGTGCTCAACAAGAGCCTCAACTTCGCCGTCGAGCTGGCCGGCAAGGATGCCTTCGGCCGCGGTTCCGGCAAGGCCGTGGTGCAGGCGCCGCGCGCCCTGCCGCGGGTGATCCAGCTGCCGCGCGAGGTGGCGGGCTGCGAATACGGCTTCGTCTTCCTCTCCTCGATCCTGCACGCCCACGTCGGCGCCCTCTTCGCCGGCATGGAAGTGCAGGGCTGCTACCAGTTCCGCGTCACCCGCAACTCCGACCTGTTCATCGACGACGAGGAGAACAAGAACCTGCGCGAGCTGCTCCAGGGCGAGCTGCCACACCGCCATTTCGGCGACGGCGTGCGCCTGGAGGTGGCCGACAACTGTTCCGAGGAAATGAAGGAATTCCTGCTGCGCCAGTTCCAGCTCACTCGCGCCGACCTCTACCAGGTGCGCGGCCCGGTCAACCTGGTGCGGCTGATGAACGTGCCGGACCGGGTGGAGCGCCCGGACCTCAAGTTCCCGCCCTTCACCCAGGGCCTGCCCGCCCAGCTCGGCAAGCAGCCCGACCTGTTCAAGGCCGTCTCGGCCGCCGACATCCTGCTGCACCATCCGTTCCAGTCGTTCCAGCCGGTCATCGACTTCATCCGCCAGGCGGCCGAGGACCCGGATGTGCTCGCCATCAAGCAGACCGTCTACCGCACCGGCACCGACTCGGAGCTCATGCGCCACCTCATCGCCGCCGCCCAGCGCGGCAAGGAGGTCACCGCGGTGGTGGAACTGCTGGCCCGCTTCGACGAGGAGGCCAACATCAACTGGGCGGAGAAGCTGGAGGCGGCCGGCGCCCATGTCGTGTACGGCGTCGTCGGCCACAAGACCCACGCCAAGATGGCCATGGTGGTGCGCCGCGAGAATGGAAAACTGAAGCGGTATTGCCATCTCGGCACCGGCAACTACCACGCCCGCACCTCGCGGCTCTACACCGACTTCGGCCTGCTCACCTGCAACCCCGAACTGTGCCAGGACGTCAACGACGTGTTCCAGCAGATCACCGGCCTCGGCGACGCTGGAGAGCACACCTACCTGTGGCAGTCGCCGTTCACCATGCACGCCCGCATCATGCAGGCCATCCGCAACGAAACCGAGAAGGCACGCAACGGCGAGAAGGCCTTCATCGTCGCCAAGATGAACGCCCTGCTCGAGCCGCGCGTCATCGCCGCGCTCTACGAGGCTTCGCGGGCCGGCGTGCAGATCGATCTCATCGTGCGCGCCGTCTGCGCCCTGCGCCCCGGCATTCCCGGCGTCTCCGAGAACATCCGCGTGCGTTCCATCCTCGGCCGCTTCCTCGAACACCACCGCATCTTCTACTTCTGGAACGGCGGCGCCGAGGATGTCTATCTGGCCAGCGCCGACTGGATGGACCGCAACTTCTTCCGCCGCATCGAGACTGGCTTTCCCATGCTCGATGCCAGGTTGAAGAAACGCGTCATCAACGAGGGCATCAAGCCCTACCTGAAGGACAACACCAAGGCCTGGGACATGCAGCCGGACGGCGGCTACCGCAAACGCGCGCGACGCGGACGCGCCTTCGAGGCCCAGGCATTCCTGCTCAACCTGCTGGCGGCGAAGACCTAAGCCACCTCGATGCCCGCCAGCCGTGGCGCCGGCGCCACCTTCGCCCAATCGCCCAGTTCCTCATCGAGCATGGCCTGGGTGAGGGGATTCTCGCGCAGCCAGGCGGCCGGCAGGCGCAGACGGCAGGCGCCGTCGACGCAGGCCAGGCCGACGTCGGGCGGCTGCGCGTCGGCGCGGCTGGTGTTGAACAGCAGGGCCAGGCGCAGGCAGAGGATGAGAGGCCAGGCGGCATCTGTCGACGGCAGGCCGAGCTTGTCGAGGCCGCCGCGGCTGGCCCGCACCAGCGCCGCCAGGCGCGCCTGGTCGCGGCGGGAGAAGCCCGGCATGTCGGCATTCTCAAGAATGTAGGCGGCGTGCTTATGCTGGCCGGAATGGGCGATGGAGATGCCGATCTCGTGCAGGCGCGCGGCCCAGGCCAGGCGCCGCGCAGCCTCGTCCGGCTCCTCGCCGGCGGGCGCCGGCGCGGCGGCGAACAGGCGCGCGGCCAGCGCCTCGACGCGCCCGGCCTGACGGGTATCGACGCCATAGCGGCGCTGCAACTGGCTGACGGTGACGTCGCGCATGTCGTGGTCGTGCACGCGTCCCAGCAAGTCCCAGAGGATGCCCTCGCGCATGGCGCCCTGCGCGGCGGTCATGCAGTCGATGCCGAGTTCCAGGAAGAGGGCGTACATGATGCCGAGGCCGCCCGCCAGCACCGGCCGGCGGTCCGGCTTCAGGCCGGGGATGTCGAGCGCCTCGGCGGAGCCCGCCTTGACCAGCCGCTCGCGCAGCCACTTCAGGCCATCCAGGGTGAGGGCGCCGTCGGAGAAGCCGTTCAGGCGGCAGATTTCCCCCAGGGCCTTGGCTGTACCCGAGGAGCCCACCGCCTCTTTCCAGGTACCAGCCCCGAACTGGCCGGCGGTGACGTGGCGGATCTCGATGCGCGCCGCGGTTTCGGCGGCGCGCAGGGCGGCCTTGTCGACGCGGCCGCCGGGGAAGAAGCGCAGCGAATAGACGACGCAGCCCATGCGCAGGCTTTCCCGCTCGCGCGGCTCGTAGCCGACACCGCGTATGCATTCGGTGGAGCCGCCGCCGATGTCCACCACCAGGCGTGGCCTGCGCGACAGCGGCAGGCTGTGCGCCACGCCCAGGTAGATGAGACGCGCCTCCTCGCGACCGGCGACGATGTCGATGTCGAAGCCCAGGGCCTGGCGCGCCTTGTCGAGGAATTCCGCCGAGTTCTTCGCCACGCGCAGGGCGGAGGTACCCACCGCGCGCACGGCGCCCGGCGGCATACCGCGCAGACGCTCGCCGAAGCGCGCCAGACAGTTCAGGGCGCGGCGCTGGGAAGCACCGTCCAGCGCCTTGCGCGCGGTCAGGCCGCTGGCCAGGCGCACCGGCTCCTTGATGGCGTCGAGGTAGAACAGTTGCTCCCCTTCCACGCGGCCCACCTGCAGGTGAAAGGAGTTGGAACCGAGATCGACGGCGGCGAGGGTGGGATAGGACTGCATGGCGGGCGGGCGGCGCGAAGCGGTGCCGGGATTGTAGCGCCGGCCGGCTCGGGGGCGATTACAGCCAGCCCTCCGCCTCGCGCAAGCGCTCGCCGACGCTGACCGGGGTGAAGTCGCGGCAATGCGCCAGCAGGACGGTGCGCGGTTCCTGGTAGCGCTCCAGCAGATCGACGAAGCGCAACTCGGTGGCGCGTGCGTCGCCGCCACGCAGGCGCCCCATCTCGTCCAGCGCGTAGGTATGTTCCGTCAGATACAGGCAGTCCTCGGGGTGCGACAGCACGGTGTCGAACACCTCCGCCAGCCGCTCCAGCTCCAGCGCCTGGGTGACCTCGGCGAGGCGCCGCAGGATTTCCTCCAGCGCCTCCCGCGCCGCCGCCTCGCGTCCCGCGTCGGCGTCGCGCAGACGCGCCATCGCCAGATCCTTCTCGCGCAGCAGGCGGGCGCGCTCCTCGCGCAGCCGTTCGACGCCCACCGCCAGACGTTCCAGGAAGCGGTCGAACAGGGTCCACAACAGGGCGCGCCGCGCCCCGGCCTCGTCCTCGGCCGGCCCGGACAGGCGATGGTCGGTGAACCACATCAGGGTTTGCGGCACCTCGCGGCGCAGCGCGCCACCGCTCATGTCGACACCCAGCACGGTCTTTTCCATGCGCCGCATCGACAACAGCGCGTAGATCTCGCGCCGGCCGCCGGCGGCAACGTAGTCGCGCAGCGCCGGACTGCCGCACAGCGCGCGGCGGATGTCCTCGGGCGAGGCGAACAGGGCGCGCACGGCCGGCTCGCCGGCGTAACGCCCCGGACTCAGCTCGAGCGGACCGGGAATGCCCTCGGCGACGCGGCGCGCCTGGGCCAGGGCGGCGGCGATGGCGACGCGGTAACGCCGGGGCCAGCCGCTCGCCTGCGGCAGGCGCGGCTCCACGCGCGCCGCGGCGCGTTCCAGGGCAACGTCGAGATCGGGGTCGACCTCGGCCGGCCACGCAACGCCAAGCAGGCGTCGAAACCAATCCACCGGCACGGCCGCCGCTTGGCTGCGCTCCTTCGCCCGCTCAGGCGATGCGGAAGCGGCTTGCCAGAGCGTTGAGCTCGCTCGCCAATTGCTCCAGCCTATGCGCGGACGCGGCGGTCTGCGCCACCGCGGCGCTGTTCTCCTCGGAACCCTGGGCGATGCGCTCGACCTTCTGGGCGATGTCGCGGGCGGCGACGGTCTGTTCCTTGAGGGCCAGGCCGATGTCGTCCACGGCGTGCGTGACGCGGCCGGAACTGTCGCGGATGCCGGTCACCGAGTCGCCCGCCTGATGGGCCAGATTGACCCCCTGGTTGACGCGCTCCACGCCCGCCTCCATTTCCTGCACGGCGCGTTGCGTGCCCTGCTGGATCTTGCCGATCATGGCGCCGATCTCCTGGGTGGAGTTGGCGGTGCGTTCAGCGAGCTTGCGCACCTCGTCGGCGACTACGGCGAAGCCGCGGCCCTGCTCGCCGGCGCGCGCCGCCTCGATGGCGGCGTTGAGCGCCAGGAGGTTGGTCTGGTCGGCGATGTCCTTGATGACCTGGACGATGCTGGAGATCTGGTCGGAATAGCCATCCAGGTCCTTGATGGTATGAGCGGTGCCGTTCACCGCCTCGGCGATGCGCTTCATCTCCTCCGCCGCGTCATGGATGATGCGGCCGCCCTCGCTGGACTTGACGCTCGACTCCTGCGTCACGTTGCGCGCCTCACGCGCGTGCTCCTCCACCTGGTCGATGGAGACGGAGAGCTGTTCCACCGAGGCCGCCATGCTGGAAGCCGCCTCCGCCTGCATCTCCGAGGTGCGCGCGCTGCTCGCGGCGGAGCCGGACAGCTCGGTCGCCGACATCGCCAGAGCTTTCATGTTCTGGCTGATGGAGGCGATGAGTTCGTGCAGGGAATTGCGCATGACACCGAGCTTGGCCATCAGGCTGCCGATCTCGTCCTCGCCGGCGCGCGGCATCGGCCTGGTGAGGTCGCCGGAGGCGATCGCGTCGGCAGCCTGTTCGGCATCGCGCAGGGAACCGGAAATATGGCGCACCGTGAAGTAGGCCTGCGACAGCATGCCGGCCAGACCCAGCACCAGCAGAATGGTGAAGACCATGCGATCGAATTCGTATACGGCTTTGGCCTTCTCGTACAACTCCTTGGCGACCCGCGCCTGATAGCTGATGAGTGCGTTCATCGCCTGCTCGACGGCGACCGCCTCCTCGCGCCCGGTCTTGAGGAACGCGGACAGCGTGCCGAACGAATAATCCCCGGCCTCCAGCGCCGTCACCGTCGCGTTCAGCTTTTCGGTCCAGGCCTTGCGCTTCTCGGCGAAGTCCGCCATCAGCCGCTTTTCCTCCTCGCTGTCGTGGGCAGTCGCGTTGAACTGCTCCCACAACTTGTCCAGTTCCCCGCGCCGCTTGCGCACGGCGTCGAGATGCAGGCTGACCGGATGATCGTGCAGCGCGGCGTAGGTATTCTCGGGATTGTGCTGGAAGGCGCGCAGCACTTCTGCGTAGTTCTCCTTGATCAGGGAATTGAATTTTGAGAGGACGAACATCGGCTCCGCCCGATCCTGGTAAACGCTCCGCATAGCCTCGCTGGCGTCTCGCAATCCCCACCAGCCGACGGCGACGGCGACGGCGAACAGCACCATCGACAGTCCGACCATGCTCCACAGGCGATGCGCGATGCGCATGCGGCCGAACAGCCGCTGGCGCAGGCCGGCGAGCCCGCCCGGCAGCACATGGCCGCCTTGGAGTTTGAGGTTGGGGTTGGCGCGCATTTGCGCGTACAGCGCCTCCGCCGCCGCCACCTCCTGGCGGGAAGGCTTGGCCCGCACCGAGGTATAGCCGCCGTCGGCGGTCGGCGAGGCGTTGGCCCGCACCCAGTAATGGTCGCCGTTCTTGCGCCGGTTTTTCACCAGCCCGCTCCATGGCCGCCCCCGCTTCAGGGTGGCCCACAAGTCGCGGAACGCTTCGCTGGGCATGTCCGGGTGGCGCACGATGTTGTGCGGTTCGCCCAGCAACTCCTCGCGGGTGAAGCCGCTGGCCTCGACGAACTCGTCGTTGGCGCGGGTGATGCGGCCTTTGCCGTCGGTATGGGTGATGAAGGCGGCGTCATCGCGGATGACGTATTCCTGGCCGGTGACGGGCTGGTTGTTACGCATGGGCTGTCGTCCTCTGAGCGGTGTGGTTATTCGTATAACTTTCGTCGACTCGCGTAACGGCATTACCAGACGAAACTTGAGGGTTATAGCGAACAATCAAGGTCGGCGGCGCCGCTGACAGGCCCGGCGTGTGCTTGGGCCGGGCCGTCAGCCGGGGTGGCGCGGGAGCGGACGCAGCTTAACGCTTGGCCACGCCCAGTTCCAGTCGGACCGGAATTTCCCGGCCCACGCCGTCGTGCTGGACGATGTCCCCCGCCTTCACCCGATCGGCGGGCGCGCCCGCCGCCACCAGGCCCTCAACCACCGCCTGACCGCGGCGTCGGGCCAGTTGGGCCAGGGCTGCGTCGTCGACGGCCTCCTTCTCCAGCAGGCGCCTATACAGCAGGGCGTGCAGGTCCGCGTCCTTGAGCTGGTTCATCTCTTCGGCGGACAGGGAGTCTTCGGGCTTGAACAGGTTCTTCAGGCGCGACACCATCTTGCCGGCGGCGGATTCCTTCTTCTTCTCCGGATTGGCTTGCAGCCACTTGCCATGCAGCGCCTTCCATTCCGCCTCGCCGAAACGTGCCGCGTAGAGTGCCTCCAGACCGGCCTGGACCTTGGGATTGGCGGTGGAGATTGGGCCCGGATCCTCGTCAGGCCCCAGCTTCACACCCATCTTCTCGGCCACGGCCCGGCGCAGTCGCAGTTCCTTCAGGGCGGGCCGGTCGATCGTGGCGGTCCAGGCCCCTTGGACGGTCAAAGCCAAGCCGGGGCGCTTGTTGAGAATCTGGGTGATCTGCTTGAACTTCTCCCTCTCCGGTGGCGTCAGCCCCGCCTCGCCCGCCTCGAAGGTCACCTTCTCCAGCTTCTCGCCGCCGCCGCCGAAAAGCGCACCGAGGGCGCGGAAAGGGGCGGTGACAATCTTCGTTAGGATGTTGCCGATGGCCTTCCAGATGATGCGGCCGTAGCTGAACTGGGGATCGTCCAGGCTGCCGGAGACGGGCAGGCCGAGGTCGATTTTTCCGTCGCTGTCCTGCAGGATGGCGATGGCCAGATCCAATGGCAGATTTTTCGCGGTCGGGCTTTCCACCCGCTCGCCCAGGGTCAGCTTGTCCATGATGATCTGGTTCTCGCCCAGCAACTGGCGGTTCTTGATCTTGTATTCCAGATCCAGGGACAACTTGCCCGACTGGATCTTGCGGCCGACGAAGGTGGCCGTGTAGGGCGTTAAATTGATCATTTCGACATTCCGGAACACGGTCTTGATGTCCATGAAGCCGGTGGGATTGAACAAATCGACCTGGCCCACCGCCCGCGCCAGGCCGAACTCGTCGACGCGGCCGTCCAGTTCCAGTTCGGCGGCAGCGCCTGGCTGGCTGGAGATGCCGTTGAAGGCGCCCTTGAAGTCGTGGATGCGAGTACCGAAGGGCAGGGCCAGGGAATGGTCGGCGAAGTCCATTTCGCCGCGCTCGACGCGGATGCGGTCTATGGTCATTCGGTAGGCGGGGGCGGGCTTGGCCTCGGCCACCGGCACTGGGGGTTTGGCCGGCTCCGGCTTGGCCGCTTCGGGCTTGTCGCCCGCTGGTGGCGGCGGGCTCTTCAGGATCCTCTTCAGGTTGACCGTCTTGTCCTGGTAGATCACCAGCTTCATGCCGAGGCCATCGAGCTTGAGTTCGTCGATGTCCAGGGCGTCCTGGCTGGCGCCGACGCTGTCGCTGGAAAGCGTCTTCCAGGCCAGGAAGCGGGCGCCGCCTTCGCTCTCGTTGAGAAGCAGATCGGCCACTTCGAAGCCGCCTGTGAACTCTGCCTTACCCGCGTATATGACCCGGCCGTGCAGGGAGGCCCGGCCCGAGGCAAGGTTCAGGTTCGCGGCCTGGGTGAGCCAGGGCTGGGCCGGCGCCAGGGCCAGGTTGGCGAGCTTCAGCCGGATGTCGGCCGCGGGCACGGCCGGTACCACCTTGCCTTCCGCCTGGAAGGCGCCGCCCTCCTTGATCTGGAAGGAAAGCTTCACCGGCAGCGGCGCCTTGAGATTGTCGGAGAGGCCGCTGGCGGAGGCCTCGATCTTGTCCAAGGTCAGGCCGCCGGCCGGCTGCACGGTTTCGTCCCGGGCGGTGACCTGGAAGCCGGACAGGCCCACCTGCCCCACCTTCCAGTGCCAGGCATCGGCGGCCGCAGCTTCGGCTTTCTTCGCCGGGGCCGCCGCCGGCACGGACTTGCCTTCCGCCGGCTTGACCGCCTCCAGCAGGGCGATGCGCCCCTGCTTATCGCGCACCGCCTCAATCCTGCCGTTGGCGATACTTACTTTGCCGACCACGACCTGGCGCGCAGCCAAATCCACCCGGCCGTCCGCCAGGGTGACGCCACCCAGCACGAACAGTGGCTCCTTCAACGCGGTGGAAAGCAACCGGACGCCGGACACATCCACCTCCAACCCCTCCACCAGCGCCTGGCTCGTGGTGCCAGCCTCCGCCTTGGCGGAGAAGCTCACTCGTACATTGCCCACCTCGGCGGTGAGCGGCGCGGCGAAGCCGGCGTCGGTGACGCGGATGCCCAGGCCGTTCAATGCGAATCGGTTCAGATTGACTCGCCAGGGCGGGGCTTCCCCTCCCGCCTTGGCCGGTGCCCGCGGCGCAGGCACCGGCTTGGCGTCCGCCGCCTGCTCTTGCGAGGTGGCCGGGGATGGCGGGATCCAGTCCAGCATATCCAGCCGTCCCGCCTTGTCCCGGTTCAGGGCCAGTTTGCCGCCGGACAGTGCGATCTCGCCGATGTCGAGCTGGCGCTGGTCCAGGTCGAAGCGGCCGCCGGAAAGAGCGAGGCGGTCCAGGGTCACGGCGGGTTCCGCCGACTGTTCCCCCTTCAGGACCAGACCCTCCAGGCTCAGGCCCAGCTTGTCGAGCGTCAGGGCCAGCTTCTTGTCCGCGTAGCCCACGCGGTAGGCCAGGGCCAGGGCCGCCTCGCCCTCGGGCGGGGCCAAGTTGAGCCTGCCCTGGACGTAGGGCCACAGGCGTCCCAGAGATATCTGGTCGATGGCCAGTTCGCCCGTGGCCAGCATGGGCTTCAGGGTCACGTCCCCCTTCCAGCGGATACGCGCACCCAGCTGGGTGGTGGCGGCCAGGGTGTAAGCGCCCTTGTCGTCGGGCAGGGTGGAGAGTTCGGTGAGGGTGAGGTCAAGGGGGTTGAGGGCGGTCTCGAAGCCCACCTTGCGGTCTGCTATGCCTACCCGCCCCTGCTCCAGCACGGCGCGGCGAATCAGCAGGCGCGGCAGGGGTTGGTCCGGCTCGTCCTCGTCCTCGCTCTTCAGCGCCTGGATGAGGGCGGTCCAGTTGAGGCTGCCGTCGGGGCGCAGTTCCAGGCGGGCGTCCGGAGCGGTGAGGCGAATGGTGTCGAAGGTATAGGCCCACCTGAACAGGCTGGCCGCCTCGAAATCGACGAACAGCTCGTCGAAGGCCAGCAGCGGCTTGCCGTCCGGCTCGGCGAGCTTGAGACCCTTCACCGACACCGACAGGGCGAAGGGATCGAAGCGCGCCTCGGCAATATCGAGTCTGTGCCCGCTCTTGTCGGCGATGAATTTGGGCACCGCCCATTTCACCATGGGCTCGAACCCAAACCAGGCGAACAGGAAATAAAAGGCCACCAGCCCCCAGGATGATCTTGGCGGGAGTCTTCACCAGCACCTTGCCGAGGATGCCCAGTACGCGCGCAAACATGCATTTCTCCTCAAACCGTCATGGCCATGCCTGAACGGCCTTCCTGTGTGACTTCCCCCTTGCATGAAGAGGGATGGAGGGGGATGCGACGGCCACCACGAAAGCCCATGTCGCCAAATCCCCCCTGGCCCCCCTTTACGAAAGGGGGGAAACAACATTCATCCCGATCAGGCCGCGCCGAAGAACAGATACGCCGCCGCCACAGCCGCCATGAAACCGCCCAAATCCGCCACCAGGCCGCCAGCCACCGCGTGGCGCACGCGCTGGATGCCGACGGCGCCGAAATACACGGCCAGCACGTAGAAGGTGGTTTCGGTGCTGCCCTGGACGATACTCGCCAGCCGGCCGGCGAAGGAATCGGCGCCATGCGCCTGCATGGTCTCGACCATCATCGCCCGCGCGCCGGAGCCGGACAACGGCTTCATCAGCATGGTGGGCAGGGCCTCGATCCAGGCGGTGTCGAAGCCAAGCCCGGCGACCACGGCGCGCATCGCCTCGACGAAGGCCGGCAACGCCCCGCTGGCGCGCAGCATGCCAATGGCCACCAGCATGGCCACAAGGTAGGGAATGATGGTGACGGCGGTATGGAAACCCTCCTTCGCCCCCTCGATGAAGGCCTCGTAAGCATTGACCCGCTTCCAGGCCGCGCCTATGAGGAAAATCACGATCAGGGCCAGCAGCAGGAAATTGGACAGCACCGAGGACTGCGCGGTCATCTCGGCGGCCGGCAGGCTGGCGAACCAGTAGGCCAGCCCGCCCACCACGGCGGTGACGCCGCCCAGCCAGGCCAGCACCACGCCGTCGACGCGGATGCGCTGGACGGCGGCGATGAACAGGAAGCCGGCCAGGGTGGAAGCGTAGGTGGCCATGAGGATGGGGATGAACACGTCGGTGGGGTCCGCCGCCCCCATTTGCGCCCGGTAGGTGAAGATGGTCACCGGCAGCAGGGTCACCGAGGAGGCATTGAGCACCAGGAACAGAATCTGCGCATTGCTGGCGGTATCCTTTTGCGGATTCAGCTCCTGCAATTCCTTCATGGCCTTGAGACCGATCGGCGTCGCCGCGTTGTCCAGGCCCAGCACGTTGGCCGACATGTTCATGGTGATGGAGCCCAGGGCGGGGTGACCGCGCGGCACGTCGGGAAACAGGCGCGCGAACAGGGGCGCGAGCCACCTCCCTAGGACCGCGAGAAAACCCGCCCGTTCGCCGATCTTCATCACCCCCAGCCACAGGCACATGACGCCGGTGAGGCCGAGCGCCACCTCGAAGCCGGTCTTGGCGGAATCGAAGGATGCCTTCATCACCGCCGCGAACACGGTGGGATCGCCGCCCAGGTATTGCAGCAGCGCCGCACCGAAGGCGACCAGGAAGAAGCCGATCCAGAGTGCGTTGAGCATGAACGCCTACAGCCCGCCCAGCCAGAGCAGTCCCAGCACCGCCACCCAGAGCAGGGCGGCCCGCCAGACCAGGGCCACGACGGCGTCCAGGGAATCCAGGCCGGGCGCCATGCCCTGCGGCTCGTCCGGCCCCAGCGGCGGACGCGGCAGATCGCCACCGGGCAGGCGCGCGTCGCCGCCCAGGCGCAGGCCGAGGGCGCCGACGCCGGCGGCGAGCACGATGCCGTCGCCCTCCTCGCCCCAGCTTGCGGCCTGGGCGCGCCAGCAGGCCTGGGCATCCTGGAAGTTGCCGACGATGGCGAAGCTGAAGGCCAGCAGGCGCGCGGGCAGCCAGTCGAGCCAGTAGGCGACGCGGTGGGCAAAACGGGCAAATTCCGGTTCGGCCTGCCAGCGATCGCGCGCCAGCCGGGTGAGCAGGTAGAGCACGGCGCCGGCCGGCCCGAGCAGGAGAAACCAGAACACCACGCCGAACAGGCGGATCAGCGCCTGCCGCAGGATCTCCTCCAGGGTCTGGCGCATCAGGGTGTCGGCATCGGCGCCCGCCGGCTGGCCGGGTCGCCATTCCTCCAGATGTGCGCGCGCGGCATCGAGATCGTCGGCGCGCAGGGCCTTGAACACCCCGGCGGCGAGGTAGGAGGCGCTTCTGAAACCGAGGCAGAAATACAGTACGGCGGCGCCATAGACCCAGGCCAGGGGCGTCCACACACCCGCCAGCGCCCAGCCTGCCGCAGCTGCCGCCAAGGCTGGCAGCAAGACGCCCAGGGTCCAGGCAAGGACGCCGTGCTGCTCGCCACCGGCATTCAGGTTGTCGAGCAGGCGCGCCAGCCATTCCCCGGCCCACTGCCGGGGTCCGTCCGGGCGTTCCGGACGCCAGTGTTCCAGGCCGAGGGCGGCAAGCAGGGCGAACAGGCTCAACGCGCCCGCCTCCCCTCGCCGCATGTCGGCCTCAGCGCCATTCCATCTCCACGGTGAGCAGCCCCATGCGCAGCCGGCTCTCGGCGGGGGCATAGAGTTCGACGGTGGGCATCTGGATGCCGCGGCCGCGCTCCTGCAGGTAGCGGTCGAGGGCCAGGTAGGCCTTGCTCGGGGCGAGCAGGCTGCCCGCCCGCACCTGCACGGAAAGCACACGCCGGGCGGGAATGGTGTCGATGCGCAGGCCGCCGCCGACCTGGCTGTCCGCCGGCACCAGGAAGCCCGCGCGCGCCAGGCGCTCGGGCGGGTCGACCAGATCGGGATTGGAATACAGCACGGTGATCGGCGTACCCGCGCTCAGCCCACCGGCTTCCAGCGCCTGGCGGGCCTTCACCGCCAGTTCCGGCAGCTTGGCGTAATCGCCCTTCTGTTCGAGATAGGCGTAGGTGTAGGGGCCGGCCGTGGTTTCCTCGATCCGCGCCGAATTGAAGCCGCCCCACCAGGCATAGATCAGCACCAGGGGCAGGACGAAGGCGAGAAGAAAGGGCAGCAGTTTTTTCAGCATCTCGGCGACGGCGGCAGGCGGCCCGCGGGAAGATACACCATGGCCGCTCAGGCGTCGGCAACCGGCAGGGCTTTCTTCTCCCCCTGTCCGTCGAGGCAGACGAAGCTCACGTGGGTGGAAAAGATGGCCTCCTCGGCGCCGGTCTCCAGATCGTCGGCATAGACCTTCACCGTGTATTGCACCGAGGTGCCGCCGACCCGGGCGCGGCGCGCCTTGAAGCGCAGCACGGTGCCCTGGTGCACGCTGCTGCGGAATTCCACCTTGTCCATGGCGACGGTGACGAAACGGCAGCCGGGATAGTCGCGGCTGGCGGCGATCCAGGATATCTCGTCCACCCACTTCAGCAGGAAGCCGCCGAACAGGTAGCCGTAGTGGTTGAGATGCTCCGGCCGCACGACCTTGAAACTTTCCATGATGGGATCCTTGCTGGAGACGGCGGATTATTTGCCCCAGGCTTGCCGTAGATCAATCTTGCCGCACCGCAAAAATAAGAAGATAGTTCTAT